>JAGAVE010000081.1 GCA_017942105.1 Clostridia bacterium
AACTTTTTAATTGAAAGATGGATGTAGCTGTTTATGTTAAGAAGTATATAAAGAATGAAGAATGCGGAGACATATTGCGAAATAATCGTTGCCAGTGCAACCCCTGCAACATTCATATGAAATTTAACAACGAAAACGATATTAAGGGTAACATTGAGTATTCCGGTTGCGGTAAGAATATAAAGCGGTCTCTTGCTGTCTCCCGTTGAGCGAAGAATCGAAGCACCGTAGTTGAACACCATATTTGCGGGAGTACCGAGAAAGAAGATGCGAAGGTAGAGAGTGGAAAGATCGAGCACCTCCGGCGGAGTTCCCATAATTTCAAGAGCAAATTTTGAAATGCAGATTCCGAGAATTCCGATAACGAACCCGCTGAGTGCCGCTAAAAGCATTGCGGTATGCACAGCGCGGTGAACACTTGCTCCGTCTCCTGCGCCGATGTGCTTTGCAACGACGACTCCCGACCCCATTGAAAGTCCGAGGAAAAGGTTGAGAAAGAGGTTGACTAAGGTTGATGTTGCTCCGACTGCGGCAAGATAAACGCTTCCTGCAAACCGACCTACAACTACAACATCTGCGGCGTTATACACGATCTGCAGAAGGCCCGTGACCATAAGCGGAAATGCAAAGCCCAGGATTTTAGGAAACAGCACACCCTTCGTCATATCGATACTGTATTTATTTTTTGACACACTGACCACTTACCTTAGTTGAATTTACTCTATATTATAACAAATCAAAAATCAAATGTACAGAAAAAAGGAAATAAATGTTGACATATATTCGGAAAAATATTAAAATTAAAACTGTAAAATTTTGTATAAGGGGTTTGGTATTATGAGTAAAATCAGAAAGATACTGGCGGTAGTTCTTGCCGTTATAATGATTATGCCTTTTGCAATGTCAGCGGCTTCTGCGGCGTCACCTGCTGCTCCTGAGTTCAAGGTGTCTCTTGTTTCTGAAACGGATACGACGGTAGTCGTTAAATTTTCCTTGGCAAAGGGAAGCTTCAATGCGCTTGATTTCACGATTTACACATCTTCGGCGATCAAAGAATGCACAAAGATTGAAAACACAAAATCCTTCAACGAGCTTGTTACTGATTACATTATGAACAAAGACGCGTTGATTACTGCAATTTCAAATCCGACGGCAAAAAAGGCTTCAGTTATAACTACAGTTTCTTTTAGCGGATCCGTTGATATATTCAACATTACATTCTCAAAGAAAAATTCGACTCCGATCAAAAATACGGATATAGGCATTGTTATTGATAACTGCGCCGTAACTGTCAACACGGGTGCATCGGGCGAAACAAATGTTAATGTTACGGATGATGTTAAGGTTGCGGTTTCTCTTATGAAATTTAATTTCAATGAGACTTCAATTGCAATGAACTATAAGGATAGTCGTACAGTAGATGTTGATACGAACTATCCTGCATCACAGCTTACTTGGTCTTCTTCGAACGAAAATGTTGTCAAGGTCGATGAAAACGGAAATCTTGTTGCAACAGGTAAGGGCACTGCAACGATTACGGTAACAAGTGCTGACGGTCAGGTTAATGAAACCTGCGAGGTAACAGTTTCTTATACGATTATTCAGTGGATTATCATCATTGTTCTCTTTGGCTGGATATGGTATTAATTCATAATAACAAGCGGCTTTTCTCTTATGGGAAAAGCCGTTTTCTTTTTTGCAATACTGCTTGACAAAGCTTTTTTATTCTAATAAAATTTACTTGTAGCGCTTTGCTTTAAAGCGCTGAAAGGAGGAGTTTTAATGCAGACGACAATGGCGTCAATAATGGGCAACCTCATAAAGCAGGTTGAAAAGAAAATTATAACGGAAACCTTACCGATAAGCGAATGGGAAAGCTACACGGGATGGCACCATAAGCCCGGTGAGTTTACATATGATAATATGCCGCATCAGATTATGAAGATAGGTGACCGTTGGAGCGTGGGATATGACGCAACGAGATGGTTTAAGGCTAAAGTTATCGTTCCTGAAAGTATGGACGGTAAGAAGCTTTATCTTTATGCTGGCTTCGGCGGCGAGGCACTTGTCAGAATTAACGGAAGGATTATAGGTGCTTTCAGCGATGATGCGGGCTGGCAGGACAGAAATGTTGTTATCGTTGAAAATAACAAGGCAGGCGAGGAGCTCGATATTGAAATAGAGGCAACAGTTAACTGCGGACTGTTCTGCGATGAGGCTATGGCGGGGGCAAAAGATCATATGTATACTATGAAGTATGCGCACCTTGCAGCTATCAATGTTGAAACGCAGAAGTATTGGTACGATATCAAGAGCGCTTATGACAGCCTTGAGCAGATTGATAATAAGGTTATATATGATAGTGTTTACAAGGCTATTGATGAATCTCTTCATGTTCTTGATTTCGATTTTGATGATGAAACCTTTTATAAGAGCGTTCCTGCCGCAAATGAGCTTCTTATAAAAATGCTCGGTGAAATTCCCGACGCAAAGCAGGGTACTCTTTGTATGATAGGTCATTCTCATCTTGATGTTGCCTGGCTCTGGACAACCCGTGAGCTTGTGCGAAAGACCGCAAGGACTTTCTCCAATAACCTTGCGATGATGAGAGAGTATCCGAGCTTTAAGTTTACTCAGAGTCAGGCTATTGTATATGACTATATGAAGAAATATTATCCGGATATTTTTGAGCAGGTCAAGGAAGCTGTCAAGGAAGGCCGTTGGGAAATCGTCGGCAATACCTGGTGTGAGGCTGATACAAACCTTGCAAGCGGTGAATCTCTTGTTCGTCAGCTTCTTTACGGTAGAGAGTATTTTATGAAGGAGTTTGGAGTTTCTTCCGATGTTTACTGGCTTCCGGATTGCTTTGGCTTTACTTGGGCACTGCCGCAGGTTATCAAGCGTTCGGGAATGAAGTATTTCTATACAGCAAAGCTTTACTATAACGCAACTCATAAATTCCCGTATTCAGTATTTAACTGGCGTTCGCATTCAGGTGATGAGGTTGTTGCCTGCGTTCAACAGCAGCACTATCAGGGTGAATATGATGCTCACTATATCAAGGATAATTGGGAACGCACGAACCAGAAAAACATCACTAAGAAGTCTGTCGGCTCATTCGGATACGGTGACGGCGGCGGCGGTGTAACTATCGGACAGATCGAGCGTTCAAAGCGCTTTGAAAATATGCCGGGTATGCCGAAGGCTGAGAATACCTTCGTTGCAGATTTCTTCCGCGGAACAGAAAACTTCAAGGATGAAATTCCGACCTTCAATGACGAGCTTGTATATGAAAATCACAGAGGAACTTTCACAAGCCAGGCATTTATTAAGAAGAACAACCGCCGCGGTGAATTCCTTTTCAGAAATGCTGAGTTTGCAAATGTTCTCTCCAAGGCTCTCTTAGGTGATGAATATCCCGCAGAGAAGATGGAAGAGGGCTGGAAGCTTCTTCTTACAAACCAGTTCCACGATATCCTTCCAGGCACATCAATCCACGAAGCAATGGAAATGACCCGTGAGGAATATGTTCAGATGAACGAAATCGGCAACGGCCTTCTTTCTGCCGCCGTTGAGCATATCAATGAAAATATCAATGTTACGGCTGACGGTATAGTTGTCTGGAATGTAAACTCGATGCCGATTACGGGCACTGTTAATGTCAAGCTGCCGTTTGATGCAGGCAGAATAGTTGATGCAAACGGAAATGAGTGCCGTTTTGTCAGAGACGGCGAGAATGTAATGTTTATCGCTAAGGATGTTCCTCAGATGGGCTTCAGCGTTTATAAGGTTGAAAAAGATGCGTCTTCCTTTGATAAGGTTGTTGCAACAAAAACTCTTCTTGAAAACGCAAAGCTTAAGGTCGTTCTTGACGAGAATGCTGAAATCTCAAGCATTTTTGATAAGGTTAACGGCAGAGAGGTTCTTACTTCAAACGGTAATGTTCTTTCAATCTTCCAGGATAAGCCGATTCACGAAAGCGCATGGAATCTTGAGCTTAACTATCAGAAGAAGAGATGGGATATTACAAAGGCGGACAGTGTAGAGGTTATTGCGGCTGACGAGGTCAAGGGTGTTGTCAGAGTTGTAAGGAGCTTTAATAAATCGACAATTACGCAGGATATTATTCTTTACGCTGATGCTGATTATATCGATTTTGACACCAAGGTAGATTGGTACGAAACAGAAAAGGTTCTCAAAGCGGCGTTCCCTGTCAGCGTTATCAGCTCTCATGCGACTTATGAGATTGCTCACGGTTCAATCGACCGTCCTACTCATTGGAATTACAGTACAGACCTTGTCCGTTTCGAAGTCTGCGGTCATAAATGGGCAGATCTTTCGGAGGGTGATTACGGCGTAAGCCTTATTAACGATTGCAAATATGGCTACGATATCAAGGACAGCCTTATGAGAATAACTCTTATGCGAGCACCGATTTGTCCTGACCCCGTAGGCGATAAGGGCGTAAACACATTTGTTTACCGTCTTTATCCTCACGCAGGAAACTGGTCGCAGGCGGATACAGTTAAGTATGCCTTCGAGCTTAATCAGCCGTTGAAGGGTTATGCAGCCAAGGCTCAGCAGGGTTCAATCGCTGAGGAGAAATCTTTTGTTGAAGTCAGCAGAAGGAATATTGCTGTTGATGCAGTTAAGCCTGCGCAGGATGGTAACGGAATCATTATCCGTATGTATGAAGCAGGCAAATCCAGAGGTACTGTTAAGGTCAAGCTTAACTTTGCTGATGTCAAGAAGGTTATCGAGTGCAATCTTATGGAGGCTGACGAGGCAGAAATTCCCGTTAACGCAAACGAATTTGAGTTTGATATAACCCCCAATCAGGTAAGAACATTCAGAGTGATTATATAATTGAAAAAGGAGCGGTCGGTCCGCTCCTTTTATCTTTCATTGATTCTTTTTTCAGCACATTCTTTCCATCTGCGAACGATGAGCTGATGACCTCCCGTTGTCGGATGAACACCGTCCCAAATCAGATCGAAAATATCGGTTTTCTTTGCGTATTCATCAAACATATCCTGAAGAGGTACAAAAACAGCGTCATATTCTTCGGCGATTTTCTTTGCAGAAGCGGCAAATTGACAGACATTTACCTGCATATATTTATTGTAATCAGTGTCCTTTGATTTGCCGAAAAACGGTTCTATGATAACGATAAATACATCGGGGTTGGCTTCGATTGCTTTATCAAGAAGAGTGCGGTAAATGTCTTCGTATTGTTCGGGAGTTGAGCCTGTACCGTTTTCAAAGTTGAAATGTGCATCATTAGCGCCTATGAGAATACTTAAAACAGAAGGTCTGAACTTAACGCAATCTTCATTCCATCTTGCAAGAAGGTCGGAAATCCTGTTTCCACTGATGCCTCTGTTTATAACCTCAATATTTTTATTGAGATTATCTGCATACATTTCCGATGCTAAAATGTATTGATATCCGTGTCCGTGAATATGATTCAGGTCACTGCTTCTGCCGCGGTTTCCGTCTGTTATTGAGTCTCCCTGAAAAAGGATAATATCATTTTCCTTAAGGTTAAACATAAAATCGCCTCCGTAGGGAAAATTATAACACGGATTAAAAAGTAAAATCAACATCATAAATTTTGCTATTTACAATGCAGGCGAAATGTGTTAATCTAAATAAAAATGCAACGGGTGATTATATGTTTTTTTTAAGAAAAAATAAAGAGCCTAAAATTATGAAAATTGCAGACCTTGAATTTCTCACTCCTGAAGCAAAAGAGGCTTTCAGAGTGCTTGAAATTGAAACCACAGAGCAGCTTCGCGGCAAGGAAGGAGATAACTTCTACCTCGACTATTGTGTTGAAAGCGGAGGGGTTGCAGACCGCGTTATTCTTTATGAAATGCGTGCGGCAGTTTATTTTGCAAATGAAGCAAAGCCTGATCCTAAAAAGCTTCGCTGGTGGTATTGGAAGGATGCTTTGGTAAGCAGTGAAGAAACGGAAGAGGAAAATGAGTAAAAGGTATATGTCAACTAAAATCGCCTGCTACACGGGGTATTTCGTGCAGGCGATTATTAATAATTTAGCGCCCCTTTTTTATGTTGTTTTTCAAAATGAATTCGGAATTAATTATACGAAAATAAGCTGGTTGATTATGCTCAATTTCGTCACTCAGCTTTTTGTTGATATTATTTCCGTAAAGGTTATCAGCAAGCTTGGATATAGAGTATCGATAGTTTTAGCTCATATTTTCAGCTCCGTCGGTTTGTGCCTTCTCGGGATTCTGCCGAGAGCGATGGAAAACAGTTACATAGGTCTTGTTATCCCGATAATTATTTACGCAATCGGCTCAGGACTTATAGAGGTGCTCGTAAGTCCTATTGTTGAGGGTTTGCCGCTTGAAAATAAGTCGGGCGAAATGAGCCTTTTGCATTCTTTTTACTGTTGGGGACAGATGTCCGTCGTGCTTCTGACTACGGTAGCCATCAAGTTTGCAGGCAGTGCTAACTGGGTATACGCACCGATATGCTGGGCAATAATACCTTTCATAAATATGTTTATGTTTATGAAGGTGCCGATATTTCCACCCGTACCTGAGGGCGAAGATGAGATGAAGGTGAGCGAGCTTTTTAAAAGCGGAACATTCATTCTTCTTGCGGTTCTGATGCTTTGCTCAGGTGCAAGCGAGCTCGCGATGTCCCAATGGGCATCGACATTCGCAGAGAAAAGTCTCGGTGTGGATAAGCTTACGGGCGACCTCCTTGGTCCTTGTCTTTTTGCCTTTTTAATGGCGTCTGGAAGAGTAGTTTTCGGTTTGGTAGGGGATAAGATAGATATCAAAAAAGTCCTCGGATTCAGCGCGGCATTGTGCGTTGCGTCATATCTTATTTCAACACTTTCAAAAAATCCGATAGCCTCGCTGATCGGATGCGGCTTGTGCGGACTTTCAGTTGCAACGATGTGGCCGGGTGTGTTCAGCTTTGCGGCAAAGATATTCCCAAGGGGAGGGACACCGCTTTTTGCAATGCTGGCAGTTTTCGGCGATTTTGGCTGTGCCTTCGGTCCGTGGCTCGCAGGGGTCGTTTCTGACGGAGTCAGAGCTTCAACGATAGATTTTGATCCCCTTAAATTCGGCCTCGCGGTCTCCGTAATCTTCCCCGTAACGATGATTGTCACAACCGCAATTCTTTCAAAAAAGAAAAACATAAACGCATAAAAATAACACCTATGAAGTGATGTGAACTTCATAGGTGTTTTAGTAGTTTTACATTATTTTAACGGGAATATAATATATTACCATACAGAATCGACCGAATCGCGGTTCGCTGCTCTGCGACGAACCGATAATTTATGTTATTTTACAGCTTTAACGGAATCTTTATTAGAGTCATCCTGAGCAAAGCGAAGGATCTCGAAAAGAAAAGATTCCCTCCTTGAGCTCCTTTGGCAAAGGAGCTGTCCGCAGAACTGAGGATTGGGGAAATTAAAATCAATCCTCCGTCAGACCTTGCGGTCTGCCACCTCCTTTTCTAAGGAGGCAAAAGAACTCGACAAACCCGAATTTACAAATTGAATACCACGAAAAAAAACACTGCAGAAGCATTAACCTCTGCAGTGCAAAATGATTATGTTTTATTTTTCCTCAAGGGGCTTTTCGTCGATTTCTTTCATATGGTCGATTACGCTCTGACGGCGTTCCGCGAGCTCACGATACATACGCTCTTTCTTCTCACCTGAAAGGTCATAGAAGAATTTCGGGATAAGACCGAGGATACCGGTAACTGTCGGGAGCAATGTACACATCATAAAGAGAAGGTACTCTGTATGCTCTGACTGATTACCAAAACCTGCACCCTCTTTATAGCCGATGCTTGCGAGGATTGCTGACTTGATTGTACCGCCGAGTGTACCAACGAGCTTTGTTGCAAGACCCTTTGCAACGCCCGTAATACCTTCTGTACGGTAACCGTTCTTCCATTCACCGTAGTCAATGGATTCGTTACGCATTTCTTCGGGGATAACGCACTTAATACCCCAGAATGCCATCCAAAGAGTTTCTCTTATCATAAATGCAGGAATCATAACTGCAATCTTCTTGTAGTTCTTGTTGATAGAACCGATGGCGAAAACGCCTAACATGAGAATATCGCTGACATGAGAGCTTGCGATCCACAAGGTTCTTGTTGAGAACTTTTCTCTTGCCTTTGTAACCCAAGCGTAACTTGTCGGAGAAACAAACGCACCGGGGATACCAACGATCGTACTCATTGAAGCAAGACCAAGAACATTTATGTAGTAGTAGTTAAGACCTGTATTCAAACCAAATGCTGAAAGGAACTCAGTAAGAGTAAGGATGAGCAACGGCTTGTTGTTAAAGATGGACTTGAAGCCTTGCCATATGCTCGGCTTTTCAGTACGCTGAAGAACTCTTTCTTTAGTCGCGAAAACAAAGTAAATACCAAGAGCACTCGAAACAGCGCCGGTAAATACACCTGCTGTAACATAAAGACCCTTCATCGGAATCTTAATTGCACCGTGGTTAACAAGGTCAATCAAGAGACCCATAAGAATTTCGGGAGCTTTCTCGATGAAACCTGAGAACAAGCTTGCCTGAGTGATAAGTCTTGTTCTTTCAATGATGTTGGGTGTAATCGTTGAAAGCATACCGGTTCTTGAAATAGTCTGAAGCGAACCGTTAAGGTTACTGATAAGCTGGAAGATCATATAGAACGCGAGCTTACCTGCATGGTAGGGGCTTGTTCCGTTAAACAGCACAGGAAGAAGCCAATAAACGATAGTGAGTGCAAATCCGGGACCTGCTGCAACAAGAAGCCAAGGTCTGAACTTACCCAATTTCGTTCTCGTTCTGTCAACAATAGCTGCAAGGAAAACATCGTTGATGATATCCCAAATACCGATGACAAATGTAACAATAGTCTGGAAACTAAGGCCAATCTGAACAATATCTGTGATGAAAACATCCTGATACTTGTTTATGTTAAAGCTTTGAGCAATATCATAAGCAACATAGGCTGCAGTTTCTTTTGAACCGACATAGCGTCGATTGTTTGATATGGTACGTCCGGCCTGTAATTCCTGCTGCTCTGTTACTTCATTTACAGATACAGCACTTTCTGCCATTATACCGCCTCCTTTGAGTAAAGATATAATTCCTGTACATTATATCATAGGTTAAATTGAATTTCAACTAAATGTTTATTTTTTTTTGAAAAAGATTGTAGGTTTACAATAGATGTGTTACAAAGTGAATAAAAAGAAGTGACGAAAGGAAAAACCTGTGTTACAGTTAAGTTGCTCAGACAAAACCGACAGGAGGTTAACCATTCGTCATGACAACTGTAACACAAATAATGAGATATCGTCAAGCATTAATTAAATACGCAGAGAAATATGGAGTAAC
>JAGAVE010000082.1 GCA_017942105.1 Clostridia bacterium
ATCGCTCTTGCAAAGCTGAAGGAGTCAATAACCAATGAATGATTTATGTGCTGATATCGGATATAAAAGTATAAATCATCACGGTGAAGAGCTTTGCGGAGATCATGTTGATATAGTTGAGCCCAACGATGACTCTATGGTCATAGTTCTTTCAGACGGTTTAGGAAGCGGTGTAAAAGCCAGCATTCTTTCTACGCTTACCTCAAAAATTATATCAACAATGCTCGCAGAGGGCTTATCTCTTGAGGAATGTGTTGAAACAATCGCAGCAACATTGCCCGTTTGTTCGGTGCGCGGTGTTGCGTATTCAACGTTTACCATCATTCATCTCAAGAATAACCGTACTGCCGAGCTTATTCAGTACGATAATCCTCACGCAATTATAATCCGTGATGAACAGAATTGGGATTACCCAAAAACAGAAATGAATATCGGCGGTAAAAAGATATTCAAATCTGTTATTAATTTGCAGGAAAACGATGTTTTTGTTGCGATGAGTGACGGTTGTCCTCACGCCGGAATAGGTATGTCATACAATTTCGGTTGGAAAAGGGAGGATATCATCGATTTTGTTGAAACTCTTGTTCCTGCAGGATATACGGCAAAAACACTTTCGACAATGCTTGTTGATGAGTGTGATAAGCTTTACGGTCATAAGCCGGGCGATGACGCAACGGCTTGTGTTGTCAGAATCAGAAAAAGAGTTCCGATGAATATGCTCTTCGGACCCCCGTCTAACCGTGACGATGCCGACAGGATGATGTCGCTCTTCTTCTCAAAGGAAGGAAAACACATCATTTGCGGAGGAACAACTTCCTCGATTGCCGCAAAATTCTTGAGAAAACCTCTCAAGCCATCGCTTATATTTGAGCAGAGTGATGTTCCTCCAACAGCGGAACTCGAGGGAGTTGACCTTGTAACAGAAGGTGTTATCACCGTTAATAAAGTTGTTGAGTATGCTGAAGATTATCTAGGCGAAAATAAGCATTATGAGCATTGGAGCTTTAAAAGAGACGGTGCATCTCTCATCTGCCGTCTTCTGTTTGAAGAGGCTACGGATATCAACTTCTATGTTGGTCGTGCGATTAACCCTGCTCATCAGAACCCCGACCTACCCATAAATTTCAATATTAAAATGAATCTCGTTGAAGAGCTTTCAAAGTCACTGAAGAAAATGGGTAAAAGAATTAAAGTAAGTTATTTCTAAGGAGATGACAGTATGAGAAAATTCGATACGAAAGTACAGTATCTTAAATATAAGGTTTTACGCCAGGTTGCTCAGGAGGCGTGGAATGACACACTTCTTCAGAATCTTATTGACATTCCGCAGAAGATTGTGCCGGGCAAAACATCAACTATGCGTTGCTGTGTTTATAAAGAACGTGCAATCCTTGGTGAGCGTGTAAAGCTTGCAATGGGCGGTGACAAGGAAAATCAGAACGTTATTGAGGTTATCGATATCGCTTGTGACGAATGTCCTGCAGCCGGCTATGAGGTAACAGATTCATGCCGCGGATGTCTTGCACACAGATGTGAGGACGTTTGCAAACGCGGTGCGATTTCGTTTGACCATAACCACGTTGCACATATTGACAAGTCAAAGTGTGTTGAATGCGGTCAGTGTGCAAAGGTATGTCCGTTTGCTGCCATTGTTAACCGTAAGCGTCCTTGTCAGATTGCTTGTAAAGTCAAAGCAATTTCAATCAATGATGATAATGCCGCAAAAATTGATAACAACAAGTGTATCCAGTGCGGTGCTTGTGTATATCAGTGTCCGTTCGGCGCAATCAACGATAAATCTTATATAATCAACGTTATTGATATTCTGAAAAAGAGTCAGAATAATGAAAAATATAAGGTCTATGCAGTTGTTGCTCCTTCAATTTCAAGCCAGTTTACTTATGCAAAACTCGGTCAGGTAATTACGGGACTTAAAGAACTCGGATTTTTCACTGTTGTTGAAGCAGCTCTTGGTGCAGATATGGTAGCGATGAGTGAAGCAAAAGAGCTTAGCGAAAAAGAGTTTTTGACAAGCTCCTGCTGTCCTGCTTTTGTACAGTATATTAAGTCAGCATTTCTGGCACTTGTTCCGCATATATCTCACAATTTGTCACCTATGGCAATGCTTGCGAAGTATATCAAGGAAACAAGCGAGGGAGCAAAGGTCGTGTTCATAGGACCTTGTACTGCAAAGAAAGCAGAAGCACAGCTTGATACAGTCAAACCATACGTTGATGCCGTTCTTACTTTTGAAGAGCTTCAGGCACTTTATGACAGTAAGGATATTGATATCACAACTCTCGGTGAAGATGTACTTGATAATGCTTCTTATTACGGAAGAATTTTCGCACGTTCAGGCGGTCTTTCTGATGCAGTCGTTCAGGCTCTGACTGAACAGAAGATTGATTTTACAGTAAAATCTGCTGTCTGTGACGGTATCGAAGCCTGTAAAACAGTCCTTCTTAAGAAGAGTAAAAATGTTCTTGATGCAAACTTTATCGAAGGTATGGCTTGTACAGGCGGTTGTATTGGCGGTGCAGGATGCCTTACTCATGGAGAAAAGAACAAAGCACAAGTTGATGTATACGGAAAAGAAGCACTTGAAAAAACAATCAGTGATGCGGTTTCCATCTTGAAATAGTTAAAAATAAATTCCTGCACATTACATATCTTTTTGTCTTCGTTATGTAACGTGCAGGTTTTGTATTTATGATAATGCAGTTATGTCGCCCGATACTTTCGTGCGACATTTTTTATTGGAATATTAAATCATTACAAACTATCTTAGTTATCTCATTGTGTAATCTTTATTCCGATTTTCTCCATATACCCCTCCGGTAAAATATCACCGATAGAACCGTTGCAACTGACCAACCGATAGGCCAAGCAAGCCAGATGCCAGTTGTACCGAACGGAATGGATAATGCTTTGGCAAGAACCACACGTAGTACAAGGTCGGTAAAGGTCGCTATCATAAACTTGTTCATCATTTCTGCTCCACGTAACACGCCGTCTGCAACGAACTTCGCCGAAACGACTATA
>JAGAVE010000083.1 GCA_017942105.1 Clostridia bacterium
AAAACATACGCATAACAGCAACAGCACGGCTTACAGTTTCTTGAAAGTCGTGCTGTTGCTATACAATATTCAAATGCCTGGCTGTTTTTATTTGTATATCAGTTCATCAAGTACAATTTCTTTTGCTTGTTGCTGAATGTTGCCCGGTATCTGCACCCACTCCTATTGTTTTTGCTCTTTCAATTTCTCTGTAACAACTTCACTTACTTTTATCTGTTTAATCAAAAACTCAAACATTTCTTTTGCCTGCTTTTTAACCTCAGCGCAGTACTGATACAGTTTGCCTTGCATAAGCAGTGTATTGAAAAATACCTTCTTATTCTTTTGAAGATAATCTTTGTGCATCATTCCCCATTTGCCGAGAGCAACATTTGCTTCTTCAGGTGGTAAGATGAGATTAGAGATTAAATAATCACCAACTTGGCGGTAACTGATAGATTTTTGTTTGACATAATAAAAACCTCCTATTATTTTAGTAGCTTTATTCTACCTTATAATAGGAGATTAGTCGAATGTGTGAATATTCAATTTTAAATTATATCATTCTAAAATTCCTCAACGCATCCATAATAGCTTCTTCTTTTTCTTTAGGACACTGCGGCACTCCGTGTCCTTCTTTGCCCTTGTTATAATTCTCACGCTCAATAATGCCACACTTGGTTTTCACTTGTGAAATGTAGAGTGAGGACACATTTAAGCCAGACTTTTCAAGCACATAATCCTTGATTTCCTGATATGTTGCCTTTGTTTCAGCAGCAGTTATATCAAGCTCTGAAAGGTCAAGTTTTATGTCGATATGTGCGTCCGCTTTGCGTTGGGACAACAGAACAACAGTCTCGACATTTCCGGTTCTTGGGAACATATCAACAGGGGTCGCCTCTTTGACCTCATAGCCGACCTCAGCAAATCTTGCGCTGTCGCGTGCAAGAGTTGCACTGTCGCAGGAGACATAAACTATGCGTTTCGGAGACATTTTTGCAACAGTTTCAACAAGAGCACCGTCGCAACCTTTGCGCGGAGGATCAAGGATCACAACATCAGGCTCAATCCCCTCTTCAAGGAGGAATTCAACCGCCTTTGAGGCATCGCCGCAAATAAAACGGGCGTTTTCAATACCGTTGAGCTCAGCGTTTTTCTTTGCATTTTCAATCGCTTGCTCAACAATTTCAACGCCGACGAGCTGTTTTGCATCTTTTGCCATCGTAAGACCTATTGTGCCCGTACCGCAATAAAGGTCGATTAGTGTTTCTTCACCCGTAAGCGCTGCATATTCCTTTGCTTTATTATAAAGAATCTCAGCACCATCGTGATTCACCTGATAAAACGAAAGCGGCGAAATATTAAACTTTAATCCGCAAAGCTCATCAGTGATATAGTCAGAACCGTAAACCGTTACGCATTCACTGCCAAGCACGACATTTGTGTTTTTCGTGTTTATATTAACGATAACACTTCTTAGCCCGTCAATTTCATCCTTAAGCATTCCAACAAGCTCGCCAATAAACGGAACTTCTCTTCCGTTTGCAACGAGACAAACCATTATCTCTCCCGTCGCAAATCCTTTTCTTATGTATATATGACGAAGGAGTCCTTTACCTGAAGCTTCGTCATAGGTGCTTATCTTTTTTTCTCTTATCCAATCGCGGAAGATATCAACTATTCTCCTGAAATCCTCCGGTTGGAGATAACAATCGGCGCAATCAATAATTCTGTGCGTCATCGGAGCATAGAAGCCTATTGAAGCAAATCTGCCGTCCGAGCCGACGGGATACTGCGCCTTGTTTCGATATCGCAAAGACTCAGGTGACGGGATAATCGGTTTTATCTCAACATCCAGACCGCCGATACGCTTAAAATTATCTTCAACCTGCGTCTGCTTGATTTCAAGCTCAGCATCATAACTGATATGAGCAAAACAGCATCCTCCGCATTTTTCTGAAACAGCACACTGAGGCTTTATTCTTATCGGAGAGCGTTGGGTGATTTTCTTGATAATTCCGACAGCATATGTCTTTTTTACCTTGATGATATGTGCAAGCACATGGTCACCCGTTACGGCACCTCTGACAAAAACCGTCATTCCGTTATAATCGCAGACGCCACTGCCCTGCACCGTACAGCCTTTAACCGTAAGCTGAATTTCATCGTTCTTTTTAAGCACACAATCACCACCTTAAATAACATTAGAGATTATACTACACAAAAAAGTAAAAATCAATAAACACAAAACAAAAGCTTTGTATTGACAAATATATTTCAGGTGTTATAATTAAGGCAAGTGAACAGTTATCTTCGGGGCGGGGTGAAATTCCCCACCGACGGTGTTTGAGTTTTACTCATGAGCCCGTGAGCATTTGCTGATCCGGTGAGAATCCGGAGCCGACGGTACAGTCCGGATGGAAGAAGATTTAATTTTGTTAAATTCGCCCCGTACTTTTTGTACGGGGTTTTTCGTTGATAACTCTCGCTGAAAATCAATCAGGAGTTGAGTTTATGAAAAAAACATTTAAAAAAACATTCAAAAAACCAAACATCATTTCGATCCGTGCCCTTACCGTGACGGCGATTATGTCCGCACTGTCGTTCGCTCTTATGATGATTGAATTTTCCGTTCCGTTTATGCCTCCGTTCATCAAGTTTGATGTTTCCGAGCTACCTGCACTCATCACATCATTTGCTTTCGGCCCGCAATACGGAGTTCTCGTCTGCCTGTTAAAAAATGTCCTTCATATGCCTCTTTCTCAGACGCAATATGTCGGCGAGCTTTCAAACTTCCTTATGGGCGCCGTTTTTGTTTTTGTTGCAGGTGCTTTCTACAAGAAAAAGAAAACACGCAATGTCGCTTTTTTAGGAGCAATGGCGGGAAACTTTGCAATGGCTGTTGCTTGCTTTCTTGTTAATTTCTTTATCACCTACCCGATTTATATGAAAATACTCATTCCTAAAGAGGCTATTCTCGGAATGTATCAGGCAATTCTTCCTGCTATGGACTCAATATGGAAATCCATTCTCGTCTTCAATGTTCCGTTCACTTTTGCGAAGGGACTCGTCAGCGTTATCATAACTTTCCTCATTTACCGTAAACTTTCTCCTATTCTTAAAGGTAAATTGGAATATAAGTCTTGACTTATAAGTGATATTGATATATAATCTTAAAGTAACAAATTTAATAGCGCTCAACTTATTAAGAGTAGCTGAGGGAACAGGCCCTATGAAGCTCGGCAACCTGCGGTTTGCAAGGTGCTAAATCCTGCGGTGCAACCGAAAGATAAGATTATTTACAGCTCTCGGTTTGTGCCGGGAGCGTTTTTTTCGACAAAGGAGGACTTTTAAAATGGCAAGACATCTTTTTTCATCAGAATCCGTAACAAAGGGACATCCCGATAAAATCTGTGACCAGGTTTCAGATGCGGTTCTTGACGCTATCCTTGCTCAAGATCCCAACGGCCGCGTTGCCTGCGAAACCTGCTGTACGACAGGTATGGTGCTCGTTATGGGTGAAATCTCAACAACAGCTAACATCGACATTCCGGCAATCGCCCGTAAGGTTATCTGCGACATCGGCTACGACAGCGCTGAAAAAGGCTTCGACGGCAATACCTGCGCTATCCTCACCTCTCTTGACAAGCAGTCAGGTGACATCGCTATGGGCGTTGATGCTTCATTCGAGCTTAAGGGCGGTGAAGATGACAAGTACAATCTTCACGGTGCAGGCGACCAGGGTATGATGTTCGGCTTTGCCTGCGATGAGACACCCGAGCTTATGCCCATGCCCATCTCTCTTGCTCACAAGCTTGCTCTCAAGCTTACCGAAGAAAGAGAAAACGGCAACCTCGGCTATCTTCGTGCAGACGGTAAAACTCAGGTTACAGTTGAATATGACGACGATAAAGTCGTAAGAATTGACACTATCGTTGTTTCTTCTCAGCACAGTGCTGATGTTGAACTCGACAAAATCCGCGAGGATGTTATAAATCTCGTTATCAAGCCCACAATCGACGCTGACCTCGTTGACGAGAATACAAAGATTTTTGTTAACCCGACGGGAAGATTTGTCACCGGCGGTCCTCAGGGTGACTCAGGTCTTACAGGCCGTAAAATCATCGTTGACACATACGGCGGATATTCACGCCACGGCGGCGGCGCTTTCAGCGGCAAGGACCCGACGAAGGTTGACCGTTCAGCAGCATATATGTGCCGTTACATCGCAAAGAACATCGTTGCAGCAGAACTTGCAAACAAGTGCGAAGTTCAGCTTGCATACGCAATCGGCGTTGCTAAGCCCGTTTCTGTTATGATTGATACATTCGGCACAGGCAAGGTTTCAAACGCTGAGCTTGCAGACGCAGTTAATAAGGTATTTGATCTCAGACCTGCGGCAATCATTGACAGCCTCGACCTTCGCCGTCCCATCTATCAGCAGACCGCAGCTTACGGTCATATGGGCAGAACCGACATTGACCTTCCCTGGGAAAAGACAGATAAGGTTGACGCACTTAAGGCCGCTCTTTAATATCTCATAAAAATCAAGACTACGCGGAACCAAAACCGCGTAGTCTTTTTTTAATTTATCTCGGAAGACGAACTGTAAATACGCTTCCTTTTCCCGGTTCGCTTTCGACATCAATCTGTGCACCTGATAAATCAGCAACGCTTTTAACAAGAGCCAGTCCCAGTCCGTTTCCTTCCGACTTATGGGAAGTATCCCCCTGATAAAACTTTTCAAAGATATGCGCTCTCACCTCTTCTGTCATACCCGGACCGTTATCGCTTATAATGACGGTTACGATTTCTTTTTTCGAATCATCAATCCTGATTGCAATTTCTCCCTCTTCATAAGAAAACTTTACGGCATTTCCTATCAGATTTGCCCACATCTGATTCAGAAGCTCTTCGTTCCCGTAATAATCGCACTCAGGCAAGTCAAGCACTAATTCTATGTTTTTTCTTTGCCATACTTCCTCAAATAAAAGAACATTTCTGCGCAACTGCTCATCAAGGCTGAAAATCTTTTTCTCTGAAACAATATTCTGAGATTCGAGCTTTGACAGACGCAAAACATTATCTATAAGACCTGAAATCTGCTTGGTTGATTCAACCAGCTTGTCAAAATATTCCGTTCTTTTTTCTTCGCTCAGCGATTTATTTGAAAGCAGGGTTACATATCCTTGAATCGCAGAAAGAGGAGCGCGAAATTCATGGGAAACATTTGAAACGAAATCCGAGCGCATAACCTCGATGCTTTTAAGCTCTGTTACCATTTTATCCAAGTCCTCAGCAAGAGATTTCATTTCGTTTTTAAACCTTGAAGAATCTATCTTCACCTCAAAATCACCCTGCGCAATCTGATTGATAACATCCGAAAGGATTTCTACCGGGCGGTTCACACGATAATTCCAATAAATAGTAATCACCTGAGAGACGATTACCAACGAAAGCACACTTGCAACAACTATAAGTCCCGTATTTTCGCTTATAATTTCAGTTTCAAACAAGCTCGTTCGCGCTAGGAGAAAAATCAGGAAAAGAAAAAGCAGAACCGATATTGCAAAGGCAAAGATTACAAGAACCAGAGTTCTGTGATAAATCTTGTTGAAATTTTTAATTTTCATTCTTCACACCTCTGTAGCCAAGACCTCGGACAGTAACAATATCAATATCCTTGCAGTCCTTCAGTCTTTCTCTCAGCCTGTTTATGTGCACATCAACAGTCCTTTCCTCAGAATCGGAATCGTATCCCCAAAACTCGTCCATAAGCTGGCGCCGTGTAAATGTGCGTGAAGGGTTTGACATAAGCTTATACAGTACAAGAAATTCCTTCTGCGGTATTTCAACCTTTTTATTATCGAACTCCGCTGTATATGTATCAAAATAAAGAGTAGTACCCCCTATTTTAATCTTTCTTTCGCTGACAATTTTAGCCCGTCTTAACAGAGCATATACTCTCAGTACCATTTCATTCAGATCAACGGGTTTCACCATATAATCATCAATTCCCGCCAAAAAACCGTATCGTTTGTCTTCGTAGCCTTCTTTGGCTGAAATCATTAATATCGGTAACTCCGGATAGTATTCTCTCAATTGTTTTGTCAGCTCGTAGCCGTCAACACCCGGCATCATAATATCGGAAATAACCAAATCGAAGTTCTGTTTGCTCATTAATTCAAGCGCCTCTTTTCCGTCGAATGCAGAAGAAGTATTAAATGAATTTTCACTGAGAGCAGAACAGTAAATCTGATTAAGCTTTACATCATCTTCAACAACAAGAATTTGAAACATCTTATTCACCTCATTGCGATTCTAGCATATAAAAATAAACTTTCTGTTAATTAAACCGAAATTTAAACAAAGTTTAAAAAAAGTTTATATTGACATATTATTTTAAGCTTGTGAGGTGACTGATATGGTAAATCCGGGTATTTCCGTAAAAAAGCAAAAATTTATGATGAAGCTGGCTAAAGTATTATTTGACCCTGAAATCATCTTTGAAGATGAGGGCGTTATAAAATACATCAGCGAAAATCCCTGCGTAATAATCAGCAACCATTCGAGAAGAACAAGCACTAATGTTCTGACAAGCTGTGACGGCCCGATTTTACGATATGCATTGGGAAACAAAAATATCTGCTCGCTTATGGGTGCCGACTTGATGAAAAATCCGTTTTTCAATTTGGTTGTAAGCGGTTGCGATTGTATACCCGTCAGCAGAGACGCGGCATCAACAGACTGGATACATAAATGCCTTCAAAAACTCAGAGAGGGCTTTTCCGTCGTTATTTTCCCCGAGGGCACAACATTCAAGGAAAAGGATGTTGACCTTTTCAAGCCCGGATTCGCCTTACTCGCAGGACTTGCCGATGTACCGGTCATTCCCGTTGCAATCAGCGGCAGATACAGACTCTTCTCAAAAAGAAAACTTAAATTAAAAATCGGCACTCCTATGCGTTTAAGCATAGCGAACAAAACAAAGACAGAATACGAAAAAGAAACTCTGCGTTTTCAGGAAATAATTAAATCTATGCACGAAGAGATTGACACGGAATATTTAAAAGTCTATTCGGCATAAAGGAGGATTTGTAATGATTTACAACACAAACGAGGCTCAGCGAGAATACTTTTACAGTATGTTAACCGAAGAGGAAAGAAAACTGTTGAAATACATACCTACGGTCAGCGGATTGCTTGATTTTGCTTCTGAACAATATTCCGAGCTTCCTGCAATTTCTGACGGAAAAATCACTTACAGTTACAAAGAACTTGCCGAACGAGTGGCTGTACGCCGAGGTTATCTTAAATCGCTCGGTCTTAATTACGGAGACAGGGTTGCCGTTTTTGCTCCTAATACAACCGATTCAATGGAATTATACCTCGCTATTGTAACCGGCGGATTTGTAAGCGTTATGTTACCTACACAGCTCGACACCGTCACACTGTCTGCACTGTGTAAAAAATTCCGTATATCCGCATTGTTCTATGACCGTTCTTTTGAAGAAACTGCCTGTTGCGCTTTTGAAAAAGCTTATCCAACCGATTATATTCAGGCAGAACCTACACCTTCGCCTGAAATCACCGCCGAAACTGTCTGCTCAATATGTCTGACAGGCGGCACAACGGGTTCACCAAAAGGAGCCGTTCTTTCTCACGGGGCAATAATGCGCGGTGCATTTAACGGTTGCTTCATTTCAGGCGGCGTGTTATACCAAAAGCAAATCGCCATCCTTCCATTGTCGCATATCTTTGGCCTCGTCAAAGGTTTTCTTTCATCCGTTTATACAGGAGGTTTGATATTTGAGTGCCGTGATGTTAAGCAGGCGTTCGGCCTTATTCCCATTCTGCAGCCTACAACGCTTGTTCTTGTCCCCGGTATGGCTGAAATAATAGTCAACCTTACCAAGCTAAAAGGTAAAGCTTATTCGCAGAGCCTCAAGACCATGATTATAGGTGCGGCACCCGTTCCACCGAAGCTTATGAAAGCAATTGACACTCTTGGAATCAAAGTTCTTGCCGGTTACGGACTTACGGAGGGCGCAAACCTTACGGCAGGAAATAAAGAAGTTATGAAAAATCCGGATTCAATGGGAATGATTTATCCCGAGCAGCAGTATAAGGTCGTTAACGGTGAATTGCGCATAAAGGGCGATAATCTTATGAACGGATATTGGGATGATGACGAAGCAACAAAGCAAGCCTTCGACGAAGACGGCTGGCTTCGTACGGGCGACCTCGTTAAATTCGATGAAAATGGATACATATACATTACGGGTAGAATAAAGAATCTCATCATACTTTCTAACGGAGAAAATGTCTCACCCGAAGAGCTGGAAGAAATTTTTTACAAAAGCGATATTGTTAAAGACTGCCTTGTCAGCGAAGCGGAATTGAACGGAAAACAAGTTATCGGAATCGAATTTCTGCCTGAAGCTTCAGCCGTAAAGGATATGGACGAGACCGAGCTCTACAACTCTTTCCGTCATCTTGTAAATGAAACGAATAAAAATCTTCCGTCTTACAAACAGATTGCAAAAATCAACATCCGAAAAGAAGATTTCAAGCGAACAAATTCAATGAAAATTTCAAGAAAGCAGGACTAAAAAAATGAACACTTTAGAAAAGCTGAAAATGCTTATCAGCGAAGCTATGCCTGAAATTGATATAAGCTCCGTTACAGAAAACACTACGCTGCAAAACGATTTGGGCCTCGACTCGCTTGCAATTATGATGATTTCAATCGTCGTTGAAGACGAGTTTAGTTTTGAGTTTGAAGGAAACATCAGCTTTGAAACCGTCGGCGAGCTTTGCGATTATATTGAAAAACACAATAACTGAAATCTGCGGACATCTTTTACACAGCAAAGATGTCCGTTTTTTTGTTTGCATTTTGAATGTATTTATTATATAATAAAGC
This sequence comes from Clostridia bacterium, assembly GCA_017942105.1. GTDB lineage: Bacteria > Bacillota > Clostridia > Oscillospirales > Acutalibacteraceae > CAG-488. The sequence continues at coordinate 8,906 of JAGAVE010000083.1, forward strand.
GTTGTATGGAGGTGGTCTTGTGTCTGTTACGACAATTGTTTTTGATATGGGCGGAGTGCTGATTGATTTCGATGCAAAGAGAAGTCTTTCAACTCATTTCGATGCTGAATATCACGAACTTATCAACAAAAAAACTTTCGCATCCGAAACCTGGAAGCTTATGGACAAAGGCGACATTGAAGTTGAAGAGGCTATAGAAATAATGTGCCGCGATATTCCGAATGAGCTTCACGATGAGGTTAAGAAAATGATTCTTGACCACGAGGGCGAAATGCCTCCTATTGAAGAAATGTATAGCGTCGTAAAAGAGCTTAAAGAAAAAGGATATAAGATTTATCTTCTCTCCAACTGCCCGATGTGGTTTTACGATTTCAAAAAATGTGTTCCCGCTTTCAGCTTTTTCGACGGTTTTATCATCTCCGCAAAGTATAATTTAATTAAACCCGAAAAAGAAATTTATAATGTTTTGTTTAATGAATTTTCGCTTAAAGCCTCGGAATGCTTTTTTATTGACGATTCCCCTGCCAACATTGAAACGGCAAAGGAACTCGGAATGCACGCCCATTGCTTCAGCGATAAAGATTTTGCAAAACTCAGGACTGCATTAAAAAATGCAGGTGTCAATATCTAAAGGAGTTTCTATGTCCTGTTTTACCAAAGCCCTGAGGGGTTTAAATGAATATCGATCAATAGTTTATGACCTCAACAACCGACGCCTCCCCGCAGGAGTTGTCGGTCTTTCGGCTATACATAAAGCGCACATTATCAGCGCCGCCTGCGAAGACCTTGCGCCGCATAGGGCGATTATTATAACTCCTGACGAGGCTCAGGCTTCAAAGCTCTGCAAGGATCTCAACGCTTTCGGCTGCGATGCCCAGCTCTTCCCTGCGGGTGATATCACGCTTCGTCCCGATAATGTCAAATCCCGTGAATATGAGCATAAAAGGCTGAGTGTGCTCGGCAACCTTGTTGACGGTAAAATCCGCGCAGTTGTATGCTCCGTTGAAGCCGCCCTGCAGTATACAATTCCGCCCGAAGAGTTGATCGCAAAAAGAATCACTCTGAGCGTTGATGATGAAATCAAGCAGGACGATCTTATTGAAATGCTCGTTAACGCCGGCTATACCCGAAGCGATCAGGTTGACGGTTCAGGCCAGTTTTCCGTCCGCGGCGGAATAATAGATATCTTCTCTCCCGATTGTGAGAATCCTTACAGAATAGAATTCTGGGGCGATAATATCGATTGTCTTTCCACTTTTGAAGTTGAAAGCCAGAGAAGAATTGATTCTACAAGAACCATCACGATTACACCAACGAATGAGATCTGTTGCAATCCCGTCAGACTTGCCGAGCTTCTTGAAGACTTTATGAAAAACGCTCGCGGCAAGGGTACAAACAAGGTTAAGGAAAGCATAAGGCTTGACCTTGAAAAGCTTGAGGGTGGAATTAACCTGCCGAATATCGACAGATATCTGCCCATCATTTACCCCGACCCTGCAACAATTTTTGATTACATAGAACAACCGCTTGTTTTTATAACAGAAAGCTTTTCCGTCAAGGAATCTGCAAACGCCTGCCTTAAAATTTTTCACGAGGATTTAAAGGCATACCTTGAGGACGGTATTATATGCAGCGGACTTGATAAATATATGATGGAATTTTCCGAGCTTCTGTCCCTTTACGAAGACCTCGGTGCAGTTTATCTTGACAATATGACTAGAGGCTCATTTGACACTCCCGTTAAAAGCCTCATCACCTTCAATGCAAAACAGTTCAGTCCGTGGAGCGGCTCTCTTTCCGTTTTGATAGACGATATCCGTCCTGTTTACGGCAAAAAAGGCAACGCTGTTTTCGTTATCGCAGGAACAGAAAAATCTGCAAGTGCACTTGCAGGTGACCTTGAAAACGAAGGAATTGCCGCAATGTATATGCCCTCCCCTCCCGAAGAGTGTATTCCCGGAAAGGTTATTGTCCTACCCGGCGGTTTTTCTGCAGGATTTGAATATCCCGATGCTAAGCTGACGGTCATTACATACGGCAGTAAGGCTTCTTTGCCCGTCAGAAAGTCATCAAAGAAAGTTAAAAAAGCAAATATGTTCAACTCGCTTGAGGATTTGCATAAGGGCGATTATATAGTTCATACAGCGCACGGCATCGGTCTTTTTGACGGAATAACGAGCCTTGAGGCTGACGGCAAAATAAAGGACTACATCAAAATCCGTTACGACAAAGGCGATGTTCTCTATGTCCCTGTAACTCAGCTTGACCAGGTTTCAAAATACATCGGCGCGCGTTCAGAAAACGGTACGGTCAAGCTCAACAAGCTCGGCGGCAAGGAATGGCAGAAAACCCGTTCAAGGGTCAGAAGCGCCGTCAAGGATATTGCAAAGGAGCTTATCGACCTTTATGCAAAACGGACGCAGATCAAGGGTCACGCTTTCTCACCTGACATTGATATGCAGAATGACTTTGAGCGCAGATTTGAATTTGACGAAACAGAAGACCAGCTCAGGTGTATTTACGAAATCAAAGAGGATATGGAAAAGCCTTATCCTATGGACAGACTTCTCTGCGGTGATGTCGGTTTCGGTAAAACCGAAGTCGCACTCCGCGCCGCTTTCAAATGCGTTGCAGACGGCAAGCAATGCGCAATTCTCGTACCGACAACCATCCTCGCTCTTCAGCATTATCAGACGATATGCAAAAGATTTGAGGGTTTCCCGATAGAGGCGCAGATGCTTTCGCGTTTCGTTCCTGCAACTCAGCAGAAAAAAATCAAGGAGGAGCTGAAATCAGGCTTCGTTGATATTATCGTCGGTACTCACCGCCTTATTTCAAAAGATATCGAATTCCGCAACCTCGGTCTCATCATCGTCGATGAGGAACAGCGCTTCGGCGTTGCTCAGAAAGAGAAGCTCAAGGAAAATTATCCCGATATAGATGTCCTTACTCTCAGCGCGACCCCGATACCCCGTACACTTAATATGGCAATGTCGGGAATCCGTGATATGTCCATCCTCGAAGAAGCTCCGCACGACAGGTATCCCGTACAAACCTATGTTGTGGAGTATAATTTTGAAGTTATACTTCAGGCAATTCATTCCGAATTAAGGCGCGGCGGTCAGGTTTATTATCTGCATAACCGTACTGAGACGATTGAACGAACAGCGGCAAAGCTCAAAGAGTTTCTGCCCGACCATAATATTGCAGTTGCTCACGGTCAGATGTCCGAAGACCAGCTTAGTGAAATATGGCGAAAACTTCTCGAAGGCGAAATCGATGTCCTCGTCTGCACGACTATTATCGAAACGGGCGTTGATGTTCCGAATGTCAACACAATCATCATCGAAGATGCCGACAGACTTGGTCTCGCTCAGCTTCACCAGATAAGAGGACGCGTCGGCCGTTCTGCACGAAGGGCAAGTGCATACCTCACCTTCAGACGAGGCAAAGAGCTGACCGAAATTGCCGCTAAGAGGCTTACAGCCATCCGCGAATACACCGAGTTCGGCTCAGGCTTTCATATCGCGATGCGTGACCTTGAAATCCGCGGTGCCGGAAACATCCTCGGCGCTCAGCAGCATGGTCATATGGAAGCAGTCGGCTACGATATGTATTTGAAGATGCTTGAACAGGCAGTCAGCGAAGAGAAAGGCGAAGTACCTCCTGCACTCGAAAAGGAATGCCTTATCGACCTTCCCATTGATGCGCACATCCCTGCAGAGTATATTGAAAATGTGCCTCATAAGCTGAAGATGTACCGCAGAATTGCAGACATCAAAAATCAGGACGACGCAGACGATGTTATCGACGAGCTCATTGACCGCTTTGGAGAACCTCCTGCCTGCGTTATGGGTCTTATAACCGTTTCGCTTCTGAGAAACTCAGCGCTGAGCCAAGGCGTTTACGAGATAGGAAGAACAGGAAACAATGTCCGCCTTTATATTGAAAGCCTGCAGATGGAAAAAATCTCGCTTCTTGCAAAATATATGCCGGGCAGAATAACCGTTTCTGCAGCAGGTAAGCCTCACATTGCCGTTAAGGTAAACATCGGCGAAGACCAGCTTACAATAATAAGAAAAGCCCTTGACATAATGTCAAAGACTGATAGTGAATAAATAGTTAAAGCCTGTCGCTCAAGCGGCAGGCTTTAGTTCTGTTATTTAAATAAAGAAGAAAATCTTATCAAAAATGTTTGTTACAAATCCAATAACTTTATTGAACAATGTCTTGAAAAATCCTTCATCCTCAACCTCAACCTCTTTTGAAAGGTTCTTGCGGATTGCGAATGAGTCAATACATTCTGTTTCACCCGTTTCGGGGTTAACCTCATATGCGTCGAAATAAAGTGTATCGCCTACGATTCTGATACCTGAGAATACCGAATACTCAACATCACGGATAGCTTCAGCTCTCGGGAAGAGCTCATCCGTAAGAGCGGGATCCTTCTGCTTGTAAACCTTAACGCCTGAGCAACCGCCGATAACATAAACAGAGCCCTGCGGATTTTCCTTAACCGTGTATTCCTTGCCGTTGAAAGTTGTTGTTGATGTCTCAACACCTTCAACCTTATTGTCAATCATTGAGTCTGTACGAAGGTAAACATGGTCATGACCCTGGAATACCATATCGATATCGAGCTCGGGCATAAGCACTGAAAGCTGCTCTCTCATTGCGATAACATCATCGTCATCATAGTGAGAACCGTTTGAATAAACAGCCTTATGAGTTGCAACGAATTTCCAGTCAGCGTCGCTTGCATTCATATCTTCCTTGAGCCATTCAATCTGATCATCACTGAAGCCTTCATCCTCATTGAGGTTGTTTGCATTGAGGACTGCAACATGAACATTGTTATAGTCGAATGAATAGTAAACGCCTGCTGTGAAATCCTGTTCGGGAGCATTTGAAATCGTATAGTTTGTAATCGTAGCGTTAGTACCGTGGCCTTCGTGGTTACCTGCAACGGGCATCATAACAGTATCCATAAGGGTTTCTGATGAACCGTCAAGGAGCCACTGCCACTGATTGAAGTTGTCACCGTGGTCAACGAGGTCACCTGTATTTACCGTGAACGCTGCTTCGGGATACATTTCATATGCCTTATCGATAACTGCAGCAAATGTCTCATACTGATGAGCTGACTGTGACTGCGGGTCTGTTACATGGATGAAAGTTGTTGTATCAGAGCCGTCAGCAACGGTAAACATACCCGTTTCGCTCCACCAGCCTCTTGAAGCATCACCAACACGGAAAGCGTATTTCTTGCCCTCTTCAAGACCCGAAACAGTGATCGTATGTCTGTTCATCGGAATTTCATAGTGCATAAGACCGATAACACCAAAGTCGATACCGGGATAGCTTCTGTTTTCTCTCTTTGTTTCTGCTGTAAATGTTATACCGTCGGGAAGTTCATCTGTGAACGAAACTGAATCAGCATATTCAACAATCTGAATATCTGTTCCCTGAACGCTTGACTTGGTGTACCAGCTGATGTTTCTTGAATACTGGTCTTCTCCGAAGGTTGTTGTTACCGCTGTCGGGAGTCTGTAATTCTCTCTCGTAGCTTCAACAGGAACCTTTCCATCATAAACGATAGTTGCGTTGTAATCATCGGGGAAATTATAGTCTGCCGCAAAATCATAAATGATTCTCGCAAGTGAATCGCCGATACCGTCAAGCATAGACGGAGTTATGTACTCTTCCATATAATGGTCAAGAATACCTATGAGAGAGTCGAACTCAACAACTCCCAGTTTATGGATAAGTGAAATCACTTTGTTTGCCATATTAAGGATAGTTGTATCGCCAAAGAAGATAACCTCAAATACAGCGTCAACACCCTTGCCGAGAAGATGACCGAATTTACCGAACGGGAAAAGCGTGTCAACTCTCAATTCTACATCGTTAAGAAGCTGCTCCTGAAGAATATCATCTGCAAGGATTTCAAGAAGAGTATCAAAGATTTCACCTGCAACATCACTGTTTTCAAGATTGTTTATGGCATCAAGCATAAATGCATCTCTGTTGAGATCAAGTGAACCCTCATATGCATAGAGAATTGTATTCATAACAGCATCGCCGAGCGTACCGGGTTCTGTCTTACTGCCGATACCGTATTCATCGTAAAACGCTGAGTTCGGAATCTCGGAAAGCTGAATGTTGAAAAGCTTTGAAAGAGATTCAAGAATGTATTCGCTCGTTGCCTGCGGATCAGTAAGGTAAAGCTCCTGAATCTGACCGAGGAAATCCTCGAGGAACGCCATGATATTTGCTGTTGTGAAAATATCTATAGGACCAAGCTTGATTCCGTCACCAAGAAGACCTCCAAGAAGCTCTTCAAGGTCAAGACCCATATCCGCAAGAGCAGGAAGAACACCCTTTTCTGCGAAGATAGGTGCAAACTTTTCAATGTAGCCGCCGATGATATCTGTTGCAAGACCTTCAAATCCTCTTTCGTCAAAATATGAAAGCTTGATTGATTCAACACGGAAAGGCTGCTTGTATGTTGTGCCGTTTACAGTTACGGGAAGAACACAGTCAACATCAAAGCTCTCAACATTGAAATTAACCTTGCCTGCGCCGTCAGTTGTTACTTCAAACTCACGGAAATAGTTTGGGAATGATGTAAGAGATGACATGCTTATCTCAGTAAGAGTTTCGCCGTCATCGCTTACTGCCTGAGCGATATCGTTAACATGGATATGACCTGTAATTGTGAAGTGCATACCTGCATCAGCGAACTGCTCTGAAAGCTCTTCCCAACCGTCAACATTGAAGCCTCTGACTATCTTATATTCATTAGCCATATGAGGAACAAGGTTATGGTGGGTAACGCCGATTACTGTTTCATTCTTGCTTTTTGCATCTGCAATTTCTGCAAATACCCAATCAAGGAATTCTTCGGAAAATGCGCCTGCAGTTTCAGCGATGTCTACGCCGTCATCCGTCATATCGGAGCTGTACTTTGAAACATCCATCATGATGATCCTGTAGCCGTCATCACGAACTGAGTATGAAAGCATATTTCCCTTACCTGATGTGGGAACATACTTATGATAAGCAAGATCGTAGCCGAGGTTTTCATAAACCTCAAGGAACTCTTCGGGAGTGATTGCCTTTGTAGGCTCCTCGTACCCGTTTTCATAGGTTTTCGCCTTATCAGGTCTGTTAATGTCGTGATTGCCGCAGGTAACGAGAACCTTGAGACCCGTTTCTTTCTCGAACTGCTCCATTCTCTCAGCAAACTTTTCATGAGCTACATACTCACTGTATGCCGTGAGGTCGCCTGAAACAACAACATATTCCATACCGTTTTCTTTTGCGTGAGCCTCAAGAGCCGCAAGCGCAGAATTGAGAAGACCCTCAGACTCATACGGCTCTCTGCCGATAGATGTCTTGTAAGAGTCGAGAAATGCCTCGCAGTAATTGCCTGTAAGCTCCTTCGGATAATAATGAATATCCGAAAGTGCCGCAAACTTAAGAGTCTTTTCAGGCAAAACATCTGCCTTGAGACTATCTGCCGCCGTGGCGTTCATAGGTACTGCAGAAAGCACCATTACCAACGCAATAAGCGCAGACAGAATCTTTTTTGTGATTCTTTTTGCGTTTTTCATAATTTTTCTCCTTTATGCTAAATAAATTTAAGCCTGATTAAAAGTTTCTTCCGCAATGCCGAGATATTCATCAGCCGCGGCTGTGTCGATTTCTTCGATATTTTTGAGTCTCTTCTGAATGATACGGTTTCTGTCCTGAGCCTCGTCAAGAGACTTTCCTGCTTCATCAATCTTCTTTCTCGCCTTTTCAAGAACGGTGCCGAATTTATCATACTGAGCCTTCGTTACCGCAAGAAGCTGACGCACTTCATTAGCCTTCTCATTTATCGCAACAGCCTTGAAGCCCATTGACAAGGTATTCAGAAGAGCGATAATCGTCGTTGGCCCTGCAACCATTATGTTTTCACGCTGGATTTTATCAAGAATATCCGAGCTTGAAGATGTTATCTCTGCGTAGAGACCTTCCGTTGCAAGGTACATAATCGCAAACGGCGTTGTTGCCGGAACATTGATATATTTTTTTATCGTCTTCGCTTCGCTCAGCACTCTGTCATAAAGAGCCTTTCTCGCAGACGCGAGTGCCGCCGCATCAGCATTATCGGCCGCTTCGCAGACTCTCTTATAGTCCTCCATCGGGAATTTAGAGTCAATCGGAAGATATGTAATCTTTGAGCTGTCATCACTCGACGGTATCTTGACTGCAAATTCAACAAGATCTCTTGAACCCGGTACCGCCGCATAATTCTTAACATACATATTCGGTATCGTCTGGTCAAGGATTCCTTCAAGCTGAATCTCCGCCCATGTACCGCGAGCCTTAACATTTGTCAGAACGCGGTTAAGCGCCGTAACATTGGTCGTAACACCCGTTGAAAGCTCCTTCATCTCACCAAGAGATTTATAAACATTTTCAAGCTGTTCGGAAACAGTTTTGAAGGAAGAGTCCAATCTCGTTGAAAGAGTAGCCGTAAGCTTTTCATCAACAGTTTCTCTCATCTGATCAAGCTTTTTCTCATTGCTCTCCTGCATCCTGCCGATTGCGGCATCAAGTGTGCGCGTCTGCTTTTCATTAAGCTCTGCACTGCTTGTCCTGATAAGATTCAGAGAATCTGTCATATCCTTATTGAGCTTTATAAGAGTTTCGTAATTCTGCCTCGTCATCTCATCAAGCTTACCCGTCATAAGATGAAGACTTTCGTTGAGCTCGCGTCTGTTTCGCTCAAACTCTTCAGCATTACTTCCCGTCGTCCTCTGGAGATACATCGA
>JAGAVE010000015.1 GCA_017942105.1 Clostridia bacterium
ATCATTCCAAACAGTAATCAATCTGAGTTGTATTTTGAAGAGCCAAACATAGAACAATTTATAGAGCGTCTTAAAACACTTTACCCTGAAATCGAATATGTCAATCACCTGATGACACACAGCTGGGGACAAAAGGTGGTCAGATTCTACGATTTGGATGGTAACTTAATTGAAGTAGGAACACCGATATAATCAAAAAATCCCAACAACTCGAACGGTTAGATAAATAAGAATTTGACGGAGAATAAGTAATGAAAATCTACGATATTTCCCAAGAAGTTTTCAACTGCCAAGTGTATCCCGGCGATCCGATGCCGAAAAAAAGAGAACTCAAGTCGATGGAAAAGGGCGAACTGTATAATTTGACGGTATTTAGTATGTGCGCGCACAATGGCACGCATATAGATGCGCCGCGTCATTTTATTCAAGGCGGAAAAACCGTGGACGAGATTTCTATGGATGCATTTATCGGAATGGCTTATGTAGCAGAGCATAGTGGGGTCGTTACCGATAATGACGCCACGGAAATAATCGCAAATGCCAAAAAGCAAAATATGGAAGCGGCAAAGAGAATTCTGATAAAAGGAGAGGTCGAGGTATCATTGGAGGCTGCAAATGTATTTGCATCTTCAAATATCTTACTTCTCGGTAACGAACCTCAGTCGGTCGGACCGCAAGAAACACCAATGGCGGTGCATCTTGCATTATTGTCCGTTGATGTTATTTTGCTTGAGGGGATTCGTTTGTCTGCGGTGCCCGAAGGCGTATATTTCTTAAATGCGGCTCCGCTGAATTTAGCGGGTACAGACGGTTCTCCGTGCAGAGCGGTGTTGATAGATATCAAGAGATAAATTCCAATTTGTCGAACGGATAGATGCCATACTTTTGGTCGTTTTTCCCCCCACTTATATACCGTTCGGTCGCTCTTTCGCAACAAAAGGATGCCTATGGGCGTCTTTTTTGTTGGTCAAGGGACTTGAAGCCTAAGAGGTCAGAACATCATCTTATAAAAACTGCGGTGTATATCAGAAAGGATTCTTGCCGACCCTTATGATATACACCGCAAAATTATAGCTATTTATTAAGACACATCACCCATGTCAATTCTCATTCCGCCGGGAGCGCGGCTCCATCCGGTTCAGCGTACAGGAAGAAAAAGTATCCTCTTTCTTCATCGCCCGGGAAATTCTTAAGTTCATCCTCTGTAACATGAAGAGATAACACGGCAAGGTCGTCCCTGTTGTTTGGTATTTCAACCGGAGCATAATACCCCATTTCGCCAAGCTTCTCCGCTATTTTTAACAGATTTTCCTTGCCCGTAATCATTTTGCCATCCTCAAAAACACGGACAACAACTCTGTAAACAAGTTTCATCCCCAGCTCCTCGTCTGTTTCTCCGTATGCTTCAAACGCGGCATTCAGCGGAATTGAAAAAAAGCAGTCACCGTTCCGAGGTAAAGCGTAGCAGGCTATTGCAGATGAAACATCACATTCGAAAGATTCAATCAACTTCAACCTTTCCCCGTTACCGTTCCAACCCTCTTCATCAAGAGGTATATTATGACCATTAATATACGGAGTATCCTCCACAGGGCCGTACCAATCCTTTTCTCCCACGATAACGGAATCGGCCAGCGTCTGCTCCTCTTTTGCTTGGGATTTATCTGTTGGTTGTCCGCTTATCTCAGTATTATTTAAAGGTTTATTATCAAACACTTCACTTTGCCATACACCAAGACCTGCAAACAGCACCAATGCCATACACGCAAAGAAAACGGACAGCTTCACGGTCTTTTTCCTCGTTTCTTTTTTCTTTAACAAATATTCGTCTCTGCGGCGAAAAACATTTTCAGCCATTTCATCATATGTCTTCATAAACAAAATCCTCCTTTTCAAGCTCCTGCTTCAGCGCCTTTCTTGCCCGCGAAACAAGCACTTCGATATTATGTACACTTTTCTTCATAACCATCGCAACCTCTTTGTTGCTGAAATCTTCAAAATAAACGAGCTGTAAAACCTGCCTGTATTCAGGCTTTAAACTGCACATAGCACGATGAAGAAGAATCTTTCGCTCCTCTTTGAGAAACTCCTTTTCAAAATCGGTCTCTTCTGCCGCAAGGTCAAGACATTCTTCTGCAGAAATTTCCTTAAGCTTCGACCTTTTTCGAAGGAAGTCGAGCGCGACATTTCTTCCGATTGCGTAAAGCCATGTTTTAAAGCTTGACTTCCCCGAAAATCGAGGCTTTTTCGTAACTATTCTCACGAAGGTTTCTTCCGTCAGCTCCTCAGCAATATGTAGGTCACAAACGAGCCCGTTAATATAAAACATCAGGCCGTCCTTGTAGTCTTTAATTATTTCAACAAATCCGTTATCATCACCGTCAAGGAAACGGCGGTAGCTACTTGCACCGTTATCCACTCTGCCTTCCTCCTTTCATTTATTAGACGAATTTTCTTGCAAAACCTCACACAAATTATATTCAGATGATAAACCCTCGTCAACTTTCATATTTTCATTAAACTCTGCGCCAAAAAATTTTATGTTTTTAACCTTATAAAATATTGATATTCAAAAAATGATGTGCTATAATTTTCTACATTAAAAAATTCACTCCGAGTTTTTCCCGGATAATTAGCAGGAGGTCAGTATTATGGATCAGAACAAAAGACCCGAATCAATGGTAAGAATAACAACTCCCGAGCTCGCAGAGGCTTTTATCGCAGAGCAGGTAAAGGCTGTTCAGGAGCAGGTCGGCGACAAGAAGGTTCTTCTTGCACTTTCAGGTGGTGTTGACTCTTCAGTCGTTGCAGCATTGCTCATCAAGGCGATCGGCAAGCAGCTCGTTTGCGTTCATGTTAACCACGGTCTTATGCGTAAGGGCGAGAGCGAAAATGTTATTGAGGTTTTCAAAAATCAGCTTGACGCTAACCTTATTTATGTTGATGCGACAGACCGTTTCCTTGACCTTCTTGCAGGTGTAAGCGACCCAGAGAAAAAGCGCAAGATTATCGGTGCAGAATTCATCAAGGTTTTCGACGAAGAGGCAGCAAAGCTTGACGGTATCTCCTTCCTTGCTCAGGGCACAATCTACCCTGATATTCTTGAAAGCATCAAGCAGGCAGAAGGCAAAAAGGCTGTCAAGTCTCACCACAATGTCGGCGGTCTTCCCGAGGAAATGGAAATGCAGCTCGTTGAGCCTATCAAGCTTCTCTTCAAGGATGAGGTAAGAGTAGTCGGCGAAGCTCTCGGTCTTCCTCACGCTATGGTTTACCGTCAGCCGTTCCCCGGCCCCGGTCTTGGTGTGCGTTGCCTCGGCGCAATCACAAGAGACAGACTTCATGCCCTTCGTGAAGCAGACGCAATCCTTCGCGAAGAGTTCGACAACTGCGGTCTTGCAGAAAAAGTATGGCAGTATTTCATCGCAGTTCCCGATATCAAGAGTGTTGGTGTTAAAGACGAAAGCCGTTACGAGGGCTGGCCCGCAATCATCCGCGCAATCAACACGAAAGATGCAATGACAGCAACAATCGAGGAGATCCCCTACGCTGTTCTTCATAAGATCACAGCAAGAATCACGAGCGAAGTTGAAGGCATCAACCGCGTTCTCTTCGACCTCACTCCGAAGCCGACAGGCACAATTGAGTGGGAATAATCTAAACTCAACAATGTAAATTTGTTCAGCAGACGGTGGATTTGCCGTCTGCTATTTTTTAGTAAACATACAGAAGTTGCACCAAGCAATTTCCCAAGTCGAAAATTTATTGATTTTGGGAAGCAAATGTGATATAATTTATAAGCCAAGCAAAGCTGAATAAGGAAAAGGATTACTTTTTACCAAGGGGATATTATACCCTTTTTGGTTATCATCTGATATGAGTTCGGTAAAAGCGCAACTCCACTCGGATGGTAACAAGGGTTTCCTTTTCTGTTTGGGCTTTGTTTGGCGACAATCGGAGCTTGCGTTTTTTCGGTGCGTGGCTTCGGTCACGCACTTTTTTATCAGGAGGTCAAAAAATGATATTAGAACTTAGAAACATAGAAAAATCCTTTGGCGAAAAGAAAGTCCTTACCGGAGTTTCATTCAAAGCTGAGGGTGGCAAAGCCTTCGGTCTGCTTGGAAGAAACGGCGCCGGCAAAACTACATCTATTCGAATTCTGATGGATGTTTTCCCCGCAAACAGCGGCGAAGTGCTGATTGACGGTCAGCCTATCAATTACAGCAAAATCGGCATCGGCTATTTACCCGAAGAAAGAGGTCTGTACCCTAAAAAGGTTATTCTTGACCAACTCACCTATTTTGCAGAGCTGAAAGGAATGAGCCGCAAATCAGCGGTGCAATCAATCGACTACTGGCTCGAACGGCTTGGAATGATCGCGTATCGCAACAAGCGTCTTGATACGCTCTCCAAAGGAAATCAGCAGAAAATCCAGCTCATTACAGCTCTTGCTCACGATCCCGATATCATTATTCTGGATGAGCCATTTTCAGGACTGGATCCCGTAAATGCAATGCTTCTGAAGGATGTTGTTAAGGAACAGATTTCAAAGGGCAAAATCGTTCTTTTCTCCAGCCATCAGATGAGCTACATTGAAGAATTCTGCGACAGCATTGCAATTTTAAATAACGGTATTGTTGCTCTTCATGGTGATTTGCGTGATATTAAGCGAGACTATCCCCGTGACCGCTTGGTTGTAAGAACGGAAACACCCGATGCAATCATTTCTGACTTTGGCTCTTCCTGCACGCTGATGGAAAACGGCGACTTAATGATTCACCTCGCCTCCCCCTCTGAAAAGAAAGCCACTATGACTCGCCTTATAGAAAACTACGATATTGACGAGGTAAAGGTCTTTGAGCCTTCCCTCAACGATATTTTTGTTGAATATGCAGGCGATGCTGTTAAGGAGGACTAAGCGATGAAACAGTTTGGAAAAATACTTAAGTTTGAACTAAAAAATTATGCCAAGAACAAAGCGTTTGTCGGTATAACGATCTTTTTGATGGTAGTTATTGCTATCGTTATGTTCTTCCCTCGAATTACGGTCTTGTTCAAAGCCAACGATAATTCTGATACCTCCGCAGATCTTTCAGTTATGCTTGTAAAAGCAGACAATCCTGCGCAGGCAGATATGGTAAGAGAAACATTTGCCGCTTCCTTTACCGACTATGATGTGCAAATTACTGATGAAGAAATCAGCGTAATCAAGAACAAAATCACCGCCGGTGATGCAGAGTGTGCTTTTGTTATGAACGGAGCAACATCATACACATATTATGTTGACAATCTTTCTATGTACGATATGAATCCGGATATTGCGACCGGCGTCCTGCAGCAGATTTATCAAATGAATGCTATGATAAGCGGCGGTATGTCCCTTGAGGATGCTGCCGGCGTTATGAGCATTCAGATTGACGGCGAAGTGGAAAGTCTCGGCAAAAACCAAGCGCAGAATTTCTTCTACACATACATTATGGTTTTTGCTTTGTATATGGTCATTCTGCTTTACGGTCAGATGGTGGCCATGAGCGTTGCAACAGAGAAAAGCTCGCGAGCTATGGAATTGCTTATCACCAGCGCCAAGCCCATAAATATGATGTTCGGCAAAGTTTTAGCCGCTTGTATAGCAGGTCTCATTCAGCTTGTTGCCGTATTCGGTTCGGCACTCGTGTTTTACAATATAAACAATTCTTATTGGGGAAACAACGAAATCATCGACTCTATCTTTAATATTCCGCCCGAACTGTTTGCATATATGCTGGTATTCTTCCTGCTTGGTTTCCTGATCTACGCCTTCCTCTACGGTGCAATTTCATCCACAGTTTCGAAGCTTGAAGATATCAACACCGCAGTTCAGCCCGTAACATTCTTGTTCTTATTTGGCTTTATGGTTGTTATTTTCTCTATGACCGGCGGTAGTGTGGACAATGTTTTGATGACGGTTTGTTCCTACATCCCATTCACCTCACCGATGGCTATGTTTACAAGAATCGCAATGAGTACGGTACCGTGGTATGAGATTGCAATTTCCATAAGCATTTTGGTTGCATCAACCTTTGGAATCGGCGTACTGTCCGCAAAAATCTACCGCGCAGGTGTCCTCATGTACGGCACATCTCCCAAAATCAAAAACATCATCAAAGCGGTGTGGAAAGCATAAGGAAAATTCAGATATAGGAAATACTGCTACCCGAACCGCCTATACAAAATTTTTCAGGTTAAGTTTTCCGGGAGCGAGTGGAAATAATCTAAACTCAACAATGTAAATTTGTTCAGCAGACGGTGGATTTGCCGTCTGCTGTTTTAATTTGGTGTCGTTTTAAATTTATTCAATACTTCTTCAATCTTTTGTGATATAATCTCTATATGTGGAGGTGTCCGTATGAGGATTCTGCTCGTTGAAGATGAAAAGAGAATGGCGCAGGCGCTTTGCGAGATTCTGCGTCTCGAAAAATATGAGGTTGACCATTATGACAACGGCCATGACGGTTTAGCTGCAATTGAAAGTAACATTTACGACATTGTAATTCTCGATGTTATGCTACCCTGTATTGACGGATATGAAATTGCAAAAAGAGTCCGAAGTCAAGGATTGACCACACCCATCCTGATGCTCACCGCCAAGGCAGAGCTTGACGACAAGGTTACGGGGCTTGACAGCGGAGCAGACGATTATCTGACAAAGCCGTTTATGACCAAGGAGCTTCTTGCGAGGTTGCGTGCACTCGGCAGGCGAAAGCTCGGTACTGCCGACGGTGTCCTTTCCTTCGGAGACATTTCCCTTGATACAGGCACTCTTACCCTTTCATGCACTGCCAACGGACAAAGCGTTCGTCTGAGTGAAAAAGAATATCGCATCCTCGAATATATGATTGCGAACAGCGGTCAGATTATCACCCGCGAACAATTCGCCGTCAAAATCTGGGGTTTTGAGAGTGATGCCGAATACAACAATGTTGAGGTATATATGTCCTTCACCCGAAAAAAGCTCGCCTTCGTGGAGGCTAAAACCGAAATCAAGGCTGTGCGCGGTATAGGTTATGAATTGAGGTGCGATGATGTTTAAAAAATCAAGAAGAAAAATCGTTGCTTCAATTATGTCCGTTCTCGTTATTTTATGGGTAGGTACTCTCGGCATTATTTACTCATCCAGCTATTTTGAGATGACAAAGCAAAACAGACAAATGCTGCAAACTCACGCCGAAATGTATACTCTGTCGCAACAGTTTGATGAGTTAGTCCCGCCAGACAGACCTAAACCCGACGGAGACCGCGATTTTAAGCACAGCTTTGATGAATCACCAAAGTTTCAGCTATCTACCTTTTATACTGTTGCTGTTTCGTATGAGGGAGAGATACTTGAAATCAAGAACGAATCTCCAACCATCCACACCGACGAAGACCTGAAAAAGTCAGCGCAAAGCATTATTGATGGCAGTAAAATCAGTGGTACTAAAGGAAATCTTACCTTTTACAAAACCGACAAAAGCGGATATATTCTCGTCGTTTTTATGGACAACACCGTTATTAACGAAGGAGCTATGACTCTTTTCCGCTATACGCTTATTTTCGGCAGTGTTACTTTGGTTTTGTTTTTCTTTCTGTCCTTATTTCTTGCAAGAAAAATTGTTAATCCTTTGGAAAAAAGCTATCAGAAGCAAAAGCAGTTTATATCCGACGCGGGTCACGAACTTAAAACCCCCGTATCGGTTGTCAATGCAAATGCGGAAATGCTGTCCCGTGAAATCGGCGAAAACCAATGGTTACAAAACATTCAGTATGAAAACGAGCGGATGGGAACGCTCGTCGGTCAGCTCCTTGAGCTTGCACGAACAGAAAATGTTACGCTTGCGGCTGAGCGTATTGATTTCAGCCGTCTTGTTGCAGGTGAAGCTCTCCCGTTTGAAAGTGTCGCGTTTGAAAAAAGTCTTTCTCTCAACACCGAAATAGCAACTAACATCAGCATTAACGGTAACAGCCAACAGCTCAAACAGCTTGTTTCGATACTGCTTGATAACGCCATCCGACACAGCGAGAAGCAAGGAGAAATCCGTCTGACTTTAACAAAAGAACACAACCTCGCAAAGCTTTCCGTAATCAACAACGGCGACGAAATTCCCAAAGAGCAACGAGAGCAGCTCTTTGAACGCTTTTATCGTTCCGACACCGTCCGTAACAGCGAGGACAAACACTACGGTCTGGGACTTTCCATCGCGAAATCAATTGTTACCTCTCATAAGGGACAAATCGAGGTGTTGTGTTTCAACGGACTAATCGAATTCAAAGTACAGCTTCCTACCTTTTAACTTCAATAAAACTTCAATCTTCCTCCTATACAATGATATCATCAAAGTATAGGAGTTTTTTTATGTCGTTCCAAACCGTGTTTAAGAGGTACGAGCTTAAATATCTGCTGACAACCGATCAAAAAGAATCGGTTCTTTCTGCTATGCTTGCGTATATGAGACCTGATGAATACGGTAAGACTGACATACGCAACATTTATTTTGACACAGATACCTTTCTTTTAATTCGCCGCTCAATCGAGAAGCCTATCTATAAAGAAAAGCTCCGCATCCGAAGCTATGGCAAAGCAGATGCCGACAGTGTTGTTTTTGTTGAGCTGAAAAAGAAGTACAAGCATATTGTATACAAGCGAAGAATATCCCTACCCAATAACGAAGCAACAGCCTGGCTCTCAGGAAACAAGTGCCCCCAAAAAAACACACAGATTGCTGACGAAATTAATTATTTTATAAAGCTTTACGGAACGCTTCATCCTACGGTTTTTCTTTCTTATGAGCGTGAAGCATACTATTCAAAAGACGGTAGCGATTTTCGTGTAACCTTTGATGATAACATCCTTTGCAGGCAGGAGGATTTATCCTTGCAAGCTGACATTTACGGAGAGAGGCTTCTCCCCGAAGGCATAGTGCTGATGGAAATCAAATGCGGAGGCGGTATACCTCTTTGGATGACAGACATTCTCTCAAAGGAAAAAATATATAAAACTTCGTTTTCAAAATACGGGACAGCATACAAAACATTAATTTTTCCGCAAAATCATAAAATCAATTCATATAATATGTTGGAGGTAACCGCAAATGTTTGAAAATTTATTTAAAGGATTATTTGACACAGACTTAACTACCGTCATCAGTGTCACTGACTTCTTGCTTTGTCTCGGCGTTTCTCTTGTTCTTGGAATGATTATGGCCTTTTCTTATATGTACCGTACCCGCTACACAAAAAGCTTCGTCATAACCCTGGCGTTGCTACCCGCTGTCGTGTGTGTTGTAATTATGATGGTCAACGGAAATGTCGGAACGGGCGTTGCCGTAGCAGGCGCATTCAGTCTTGTTCGCTTCCGTTCCGTTCCCGGTACAGCAAAAGAAATCTGCACATTGTTTCTGGCAATGGGTGCAGGACTTATTGCAGGTATGGGATATCTCGGCTTTGCTGTTTTGTTTACAGCGGTGATGTGTATTATATTCATCATCTGCAACCGTCTGGACTTTGGTGCAAAAAAGAATTCGCAGATATTCAAGACATTAACGGTAACAATTCCCGAAGACCTTGATTACTCTGATATTTTTGATGATATTTTTGACGAATTCACCTCGTCATATGACCTTGTCCGCGTCAAAAGCACTAATATGGGAAGTATGTTTAAGCTCACTTATAACATAACGCTTCGTGATATCAGCCGGGAGAAAGAAATGATCGACAAAATCCGTTGCCGTAACGGAAATCTTGAAATTTCCGTTTCTAAACAAGAAACAGTCAGCACAGAATTATAATAGGGTGACGCGTATGAAAAAACTGTTATCAATCACATTAATCTTGACTTTTGTTCTTTGCTTAATGTCAGGATGCAATAACAAACAAGCCGATTCTGAATCGGAAAGCAATGCCGAAAGCTCTACCGCGCCCGTTTCCGTTGATTTTTCCAAGTCCGACGATGATATGTTCAGCGACAGCGACACCAAAACCGACTACGACAGCAACAACGCAGTCACAATCAAGCTCAGCGGCACAACCGCCACAGCGAGCTCAGACAGCGTTCAGATATCAAGTTCAAAAATTGTTATCACGCAAGAAGCTACCTATGTTATTTCAGGAGAAATGACAGACGGTATGCTGATTGTCAACGCAAAAGATACCGACAAAGTACAGCTTGTCTTCAACGGTGTGAAAATAACAAGCAAAACCTCTGCAGCTTTATATGTTTTGCAGGCAGATAAGGTGTTCCTGACTCTTGCCGACGGCACATCCAACTCACTTTCCAACGGCGGAAGCTTTACCGCAATCGACGACAACAATATTGATTCTGCTTTATTTTCAAAGCAGGATTTAACAATAAACGGAGCAGGTTCTTTAACTGTTACCTCCCCCGCAGGTCACGGCATTGTTTGCAAAGATGATCTTGCTGTTACAGGCGGAACCTATACTATAAACTCTGCCTCTCACGGCATTGATGCAAACGACAGCATAAAAATCAAAGACGCGTCTCTTACCATTGATTCAGGTAAAGATGCCGTACACGCAGAAAACACTGATGACGCATCCCTCGGATTCATTTACATTTCAAGCGGCTCAATCAAGGCAGAAGCTGAAGGTGACGGTATTGCCGCAAGCGCCTATATTCAGATTATGGGTGGAACGATCGATCTGCTCGTCGGCGGTGGAGCAGAAAACGGCACAAAAGCTTCGTCAGGTAACTACGGTGGTTTTATGGGCGGAGGACCCGGAGGCGGAATGCGTCCCGAGGAAAATCAAACAACAACTGCAGAAGATTCCATCAGCATGAAAGGCATTAAGTCTGTAAACAGCCTTCTTATTTCGGGCGGCACATTCACTATAAACTCTGCCGACGATTCAATTCATTCCGATGCTTCGGTCACCATCAACGCCGGAACATTTAATATAGCTTCCGGCGACGACGCAGTTCACGCTGAAGACACGCTGACAGTAGTTTCAGGAAAAATCGACATTTCCCAAAGCTATGAAGGACTCGAAGCTCTTCATATAAACATTCGCGGTGGAGACATAAAGCTCAAGGCAAGTGATGACGGTCTGAATGCGGCAGGCGGTACAGATCAGAGTGGCTTCAACGGTGGCCGTGACGGAATGTTCGGCGGTGGTCCCGGTGGAAAAGGCGGACCCATGGGAAAAGGCGATCCCGGTGCAATGGGTGCCCCCGGCGGAATGTCTTCAAATTCAAACGGCAGTATAAAAATTTCCGGCGGAAAGCTTTATATCAACTCCTCAGGTGACGGCCTCGACGCCAACGGCACTTTGGAAATCAGTGGCGGATATACCGTAGTCGTCGGCCCGACACAGGGAGATACCGCAACCTTGGACTATGATACAAGCGGAACCATTACGGGTGGAACATTCATCGGAACGGGAGCCTCAGGAATGGCTCAATCCTTCAGCTCGTCGGCACAAGGAGTTATTGCCGTAAGCATAGGAAATCAATCTGCAGGAACAAAAATTGTTTTAAAAGATAAAAACGGCAATACCGTTATCGAACACACTCCTGAGCTTGGCTTCGCCGTAGTTATCCTGTCAAGTCCCGATATTAAAAAGAGCGAAAGCTATACCGTTACGGTCGGCTCGCAATCGGGCACTTTCACAGCGCAATAAAACTAAACGGCTTGGAAATCGCATCCAAGCCGTTTTCTCATATTACCAATATGCTCCGCCAAATTCGTTTTTCTCCTTGTTCTGCGGAGTTTCTTCAGCCGAAGGACGAATCCAATGCTCATTAAACAATGCCGAAACTTCCTTGCTGTTAAGCTCCCACCTTCTGCCGATTATACCGAACATAATCTGCGTTGCGCCGCCGATATGGATAGCCTGTTTTCCTGCCTTTTTCAGCATACACGCAAGCGGCTGACCGTATGCACCGCAACCGATAAGTGCAATGTCAAAATCCTTTTTCATTGCCTCTTCATACATATAATTAAGCGCATCAAACCAATCATCAAAGCGTTCGTCCTTCGTGCCTACGATTGTCTGAACAGCCTTCAATGTTCTTAGCTCAAATTCAGGAAGCACATCGGGATCATCAAAAAGCTTTTCTCGGATTTTATACTGCTTCTGAATTGACTCCTCAAAAGGATGAATAACAAGAACTTTTTTACCTTTAAGCGCTTTTGTCCACGGCTCGTTATGGCTGAAATAATACGGTTCAAGCGCGCGGTTATCCGATACGCACAGCGACGATGACATAAAATTATGAATCATATAATTTTCCATCCTCGTTGCATAGGTCGCAAGAAAATCGATTTCTTTGCTCGTTTCTTCAATCAACTCAACATATCTCGGAAGCATTTTAACATCATTCGGGAAGAAGCTTGCCTGGCGTTGCGCAGTATCAACAATTTCCTGACGCATCGTTTTGCTCAGACCTATTTTATAGGCTTTTCCTTCAAGGTATGTATTTGTTTCAACGCCGCCATAACGAATCGCCGCAAAAGGCTTTCCGCTTTCAATCATTTCCCTGAGCGTACGGTTTCCGTCTTCGGGAGAAAGCACCTTTCTTCCGCACAAACGACGGGGACGATAGCGTTTACCCCTGAAAAACAATTTACGGTATAAAATATTAAACTTGCTGTAAGCAAGATACCACATAAGACAAAGCTTTTGAAAAAACATAAACTTCCTCCAGTTAAGCCGACATTTTCGCTTTTTATTATAAACTATGTCTTTTTTTCTGTCAATGGTCGGGGACCATGCTCTGTTTTAGCAAACATAACTTCATCAGAATATTATCACTTTGCATATTTTTTGTTAATTTTTTTGATAGAGTTTGTTTTTTGACAAAGTTATGCTATAATGAAGCTGATATTAAAGGAAACGAGGTATCATTATGAAACAGTTCAAAAAATTCCTATGGGGCGTCATTCTGATTGCCGTCGGCTTGCTGTTTGCATTAAACGCGCTGAACATTACCAATATCAATCTTTTCTTTGACGGTTGGTGGACTCTTTTCATCATCGTTCCCTGCTCTGCCGGACTGATTACCGAACGCGACAAAATGGGAAATCTCCTCGGCCTCATCATCGGCGTTTTTCTTCTGTTCTGCTCCCGAGGTATTCTGAGCTTCGCTCTTTTCTGGAAGCTCATCATCCCTGTTGCCATCGTAATGATTGGTCTTAAAATGGTTTTTTCGGGAGTATTCGGAAACAAAGCCAATGATATCTTTTCGAAGATGAAAAACCGCGGAACACAGCCCGTAAGCGGTTGCGCCGCTTTTTCCGGCTGTGACCTTAATTTCAACAACGAAATATTTGAGGGCGCTGAGCTCACCGCCGCATTCGGAGGTGTCAAATGTGACCTTCGCAACGCAATAATCAATCAGGACTGTGCAATCCGTGTGCACGCTGTTTTCGGCGGAATAGACATTCTCGTTCCTGACGGTGTGAATGTAAAAACCAACACCGTCAGTATCTTCGG
The DNA here is from genome assembly GCA_017942105.1 of Clostridia bacterium. Taxonomy (GTDB): domain Bacteria; phylum Bacillota; class Clostridia; order Oscillospirales; family Acutalibacteraceae; genus CAG-488. The sequence continues at coordinate 13,465 of JAGAVE010000015.1, forward strand.
CGGCGTCTCAAATAAAACGGCTTATGAAAAGAACACTCCAACAATTTATGTCAGCGGAATCTGTATGTTCGGAGGAGTTGATATCAAATGACACCATTTCAGAAAATCGTCAAGTACATTGCAACGGCGCTTGCAATTGCTCTATCTGTAAGCATCATCAGCGGAATATTGGGAGTCGCCGCTCTGTTTACAGGACTTTCAAACGCCGATGCTACAGCCGATAACCTTAAAACCTATTCCGTTTCGCAAAGCGTAAAAAACATCGAAATCGATGTAAATGCCGCAAACATATCTTTCAAAAAGGGTGACACATTAAGCATCGAAAGTAATCTCAACAAGCTCAGTGTCACAGAAAAAAACGGCACTTTAAAAATTAAGGAAAAGCGACTTCTGGGTATTTTTTACGGTAGCGCCGTGCTGACCGTTACAATCCCCGAGAATTCTTCTTTTGAAAAGCTCAGCATTAATTCCGCCGCAGGTGTTATCGAAATAGATTCGCTTAACATAACAAAAAAGGCTGTCATCGACAGCGGAATCGCAAAAATCTCCGTCAATGCAGGCTCATATAATGACCTTGATATTGATTCGGGTATCGGCGGCCTTGTTTTCAACGGAAAAGTTACGGGAAAATGCGAAATAAATGCAGGAATAGGCGATTCTGATATCACCATCCTCGGCAAAAAAAGCGATTACTCCATTGATATTGATAAGGGTATCGGCAGCATTACCGTTGACGGCGAAAAAATCACCGATTTCGAATCAAGTGAAGGTGATTTAGGTAAAATCGAGATCGACGGAGGAATCGGAAGCATCGAGCTTAATTTCAAATAACCGTTCTAATTGACCTGATTTTATCGGGTCAATTCTTTTTCGAGAGGAAATACACCGTCATAAGGTTAAAAATATAACAAAGTTTTAATAACTGATTGACATTGTGAAAAATTTATTTTATTATATTTGTGTATGAAAATTTATACTCAGATAAAGGAAGTGTTTCAATGGACAAACAGTACGAAGCTTTATTTACCCCCTGGAAGATAGGTAATGTTGAAATCAAAAACAGAATCGTTATGTGTCCCATGGGCGGTACATCTTTGTTCGGCTGGTTCGAGCTCGGCGGTTGTCACTTTGACAAGGAAGCTGCAAAGCTTTTCCTTGAAAGAGCTAACAACAATGTCGGTCTCATCATCCCCGGTATCGCTCCGTTGCGCGATACATTCTGGGGCAAGTGGCTTTGGCAGAATCCTAAGATGTTTGAAGAGCTTAAGGAATTTATGGATGAGCTCCACAAAACAGGTGCAAAGCTCTTTATCCAGCTTACTGCAGGTATGGGCAGAAGCTGGGCTATCACTGAGCTGATCGCTCCTCTTCATAAAAACAAGTTTACCCGTACACTTATCAAACCTCTTCTTGATACATCACACGAGCTCGCTTCTCCGAGTGAGCAGCCGTCCCGTTGGGCTCACGATATCATTTGCCCTGAGATGACAAAGCATCAGATTCACGAAATCATTGAAGCTTTTGCAAAAACAGCAAAGCTCTGCCGCGATGCAGGCGTTGACGGTGTTGAAGTTCACGCTGTTCACGAAGGTTATCTCCTTGACCAGTTCTCAATCGAATTCTTTAACAAGCGTACTGACGAATACGGCGGAAGCTTTGAAAACAGATACCGTTTTGCTGTTGAAGTTGTTAAGGCTATCAAGGAAGCTTGCGGTAATGATTTCCCCGTATCTCTTCGTTACTCAGTTGAATCAAAGATGAAGGGCTTCTGCGAAGGCGCAATGCCCGGCGAGGATTACACTGAGGTAGGCCGTGCAATGCCCGAGTCTGAGAAGGCGGCAAAATATCTTCAGGATGCAGGTTATGATATGCTCAATGCCGATAACGGTACATACGACTCCTGGTACTGGGCACATCCGCCGATGTATATGCCTCAGAACTGTAACCTTGAAGATGTTGCACATATCAAGAAGTTTGTTGATATCCCTGTTGTATGTGCAGGTAGAATGGAGCCCGATGTAGGCGCAAAGGCTGTTGCAGAGGGTAAGATTGACGGTGTCGGCGTTGCCCGTCAGTTCCTTGCTGACCCCGAATGGATTACAAAGCTCATTGAGGACAGAGTTGAGGATATCAAGCCGTGTATCTGCTGCCACGCAGGTTGCTTCAACTTCTCATCTTCAAAGGGTCACGCAAACACTCAGGATCTCTTTGACACAATGGGTCTTTCACGCTGTGCTATCAACCCGAAGACTATGCAGTCCAAGAAGTATAAGATCGTTCCTGCTAAGAAGCAGAAAAAGATTGCTGTTATCGGCGGCGGTATCGGCGGTATGGAAGCTGCTATCGTTTGCGCACAGCGCGGTCACAAGGTTGACCTTTACGAGAAGACAGACAAGCTCGGCGGTGTATTCATTGCTGCTGCAGCTCCGTCATATAAAGAAAAAGACCGTGACCTTATCGCATGGTACAACCGTGAGGTTAAGCGTTACGATGCCATCAAGATTCATATGAATTCTGAAGTTAAGGATATCGCTTCTCTCGGCGCTGATGAAGTTATCATCGCTACAGGTTCTGTTGCAAACAAAATCCCCGTTCCCGGTGCCGATAAGGCAATCGAAGCTGTTGACTTCCTTCTCGGCAACAAGACAGTCGGAGACAATGTTGTTGTTGTCGGCGGCGGTCTTACGGGATGCGAAATCGCATATGAGCTTTATCTTCAGGGCAAGAACCCGACAATTGTTGAAATGCAGGATGACCTTATCACAACTCCCGGTGTTGCTCTTGCTAACACGAGCTTCCTTCGTGACTTCTTCAAGACAAACAAGGTTCCCGTTTATCTTGAAACAAAAACAACCGAAATCCGTGATAACGGCGTAACAATCGCAACTAAGGACGGCAAGAAGATTGATGTTCCTGCAGACAATGTTATCCTTTCAGTCGGTTACAGACCCGCTCCCCTTATGCCGAAAGCAAAGCATGTTCATGTTATCGGTGACGCAGCCAAGGTCGGCAACCTCAGAACAGTTATCTGGGGCGCCTGGGATGTTGCAATGAAGCTGTAATTTTAAAACCAAAACTTTAAAGCGACCTGATTTCCGGGTCGCTTTTGTTTGTTGCAGAGAAAGCAACATTGTGTTATAATCAATAACAGCAAATCATAAAACTTCTGCTAAAACGAAAGGTTGATTTTATGGCAAAAGCAAAAAACTCTGTTGTAACAAAAGCAAAAGACCTTTTTAACACCGCTAAGACATACTGGCACACTCCGCCTAAAGGCAATTATATTTCTTACAAGGAAATCGCCTACCTCAGCGGTGCCGGATTCGGCGTAAACTGGACGACCCTGCTCGCTTCAACCATCGCGCTCAATGCGGGCAACTTCCTCGTCGGTGCCTGCATCGGTCTTGAACCGATGGACCTGCAGATTATGCTCAATGTTGCAAACATCGTAGGTATACCCCTCGGAATTTTTAGAAGCTGGTACTACGATAACCATCACCTAAAGGGAGGAAAATTTCTCCCCTTCATCCGTATGACGGCTCTGCCGATAGTTCTTGTCTCTCTTCTTTTCGTCTGGCTGCCATACGAGCATATGAATTACATAACCAAAGCTGTTGTGGTTGAGGTAATGTACCTTCTGCTCAATGTTTTCCTCTGCTTTTATAACGAAAGCTACACCTACTTCCAACAGATTTTCAGCCCGGATGCGCAGGAAAGAGCAACAGTTCTTAGTATTTCTCAGGTCGTTTACTCTTTCGCTCCGACGCTTTCCAACCTCTTCATTCCGCTTATCGCCGGTTTGACATGGGGTCTTAACAACATCTGGACTTACAGAATCATCTACCCGTTTTTTGCAATCATCGGTCTTGTTTTCAGCCTTATATTCTTCCGAAAAGTCAAGGAACGGCTCATTCTTCCAAAAAAACAACCTGAGCCCGTCCGTATGCTTGATGCCATCCGTGAGGTCGCAAAAAACAAGTATTATTGGATCATTCAGTCGGCAAACTGGGTTGTCTTCCTCGAAGGCGGTTACGGCGTTGTTCTCGGCTGGTCCTTCGTTTATGCTTATCAGGGACAGTATGAACCAATGTACGGTCTTGCTAATACCATCATAGGTAACTCGGCGCTTTGGTCTATGCTTCTTGCTCCGTTTGCAATCAAAGCTTTTGGAAAGAGAAACCTTCTCATAGCAATGAATACAATCAACATTTTTGTTCTTATCGGGCTTTATTTTGTTTATCGCAACATTCTTTTAATCTGTATACTCTCGTATTTGAATATGTTTGTAAACACTTTCTGGAACATCATCCAGCATAATATCAATGCCGATATGCGAGACTATCATCAATGGAAAACCGGCGTCCGTGTTGACGGGCTTTTCGGCCCTCTCGGTATGATAGGAACAGTCATCGGACTTTTCACGGGTATGGTTTACCCGACAATTTACGAAAAGATGGGACTGCTTGATGATCACAGCGTACTTTACAATGATACGATGAGAAACAATCTTTTCGAAGTTCTCATCCTCTTTTCCGCTCTCGGCGCTTTTCTCAACCTCATCCCCTTCCTCTTCTATGACCTGACAGAGAATAAACATAAGGCGTATGTCAGCGTTCTTAAGATCCGCACAATGTTTGAAAACTATTCTCTCGGCGAAGCTGAAAACGAAGAAATTGCAGAGGCGATGGAGCTTATCCTTCAGGCGAAGGAGCTTAACGGAAAAGAAAAAGCTGCAATCGACAAAACTGCGCTGAAAAATGCAAAACGGATGCCCAAGGCAACACCGGAAGAAAAAGAGCTTCGTTCAGTGGCTATCAAATCGGCGCGCAAAGACATACGAAATGCCAAAGAGCAAAACCTTGCTATTGAAAGAGCCCCCATCATCATGGAAGACCTTGATAAGTTTTCAACAAAAGCAGGCAGGCTGAGAATTTCTCAGGCTGAAACAGATATCAGAAACGGTCTTCTCCATTATTATGAAAATGCTCAGGATGACCTGATAAACGCAAAAAGCCTTCCGAAGAAAACCAAGGAAGAAAAGGAAATCCGTTCTGACGCAATCAAGAATGCAAGAATCAAAAAAGAGGCATCTTCTCTTATCCGCAAATACGGCGTGGAAAACCTCATCGCTCCCGATGAAAAAGAAAAGCAAAAGCTTCTTGCCCGTGAGCATAAAAACTTCTTTGAAGCTATGAAGACAAAGCAGGAAATCCGCGTTTATCTTAAAAACGAATCTGTTTATCGCAGAGCGATAAAGCCTTATACAGAAGCAGAAGCTCTCCTTTCTCAGGCAAAATACTATTCAAATTATGACAATATTTTCAAAGAATATCAGACAGTCAAATAGAAAACAGCCGAAACTGTGCATCTACAGTTTCGGCTGTTTTTATCGGAACAACTCAAGGTCTATTCCATCAGCAACAATCTGTCCGCCTTCGCGGTTAGGATGAAGATAATCCTTGCCAAGGTATTCTTTCTTTGAGCAATGAGGTTTTTCAGGGTTTACGCAAAGTGCCGCCTGGTCATAAACCGCATAAAAACTATCTTTATTCTCCTCGAGAATCTTGTTGTATTCGCTGACGGCCTTTTCCTTATGCGGTCTTGAATCAACACATTCTCCGAAATTCAGAACATTGAAAACAATCATTTTCTTGCCGTTTTCTTTCAGCTTTTCTCCGACTTTGATTACGGCATCCAACGCCTCTTTCGCCGAGGGAAAATCCTTCTTCGGCGCGGCAATCGTTCCCGGCTGAAGAAAATCGTTCGTACCGAGAGCAAAAATCACATACTCCGTATCGGGATAATTCAGAACATCCCTTTGAAGCCTGTTGATTCCGCTGATGCCGAAAAGACCTTTGCAAATAAATCTTTTTCCGTAATCAAGACGAGTGCGGTTACCCATAATCGACTTGTTGATCACGGAATACCTGCCCTTGTACTCTTCACGGATTCTCTTTGAAAAAGCATTCGTCCAATATCCCTGCTGGCTGATCGAATCTCCGAATACGGTTATTGCAGAAGCGCCCGTATCATTAAGAAGCTCTACCGATTCAAACAAGGGAACAGGCTTATGAAAATACATTCTGAGGACTTTTGACGCAACCTCGCGGACACTGTCCCTTACGCGCGGCTGATTGGTTACATTTCTTTTATCAGTAACATCACCCTTGACGGTTATGAGCTTTACATCGTCGATGAGATTTCCACTTCTGAGCGCACCTTTTTCAACATAGGCGTTGACGCAGAAAAACTCGTCTGTTCCGACCTCGATGTCAACCTCATCCGTCCTGACAGACTCGCCCTTTTTGAGCCAAAAAGAACTTTTGCCGCCCACAGTTATTTTTTTGCAGTCACCTTTGAATTTTCCGTTTTCGTCGCACAGTGCAACGGTAAGCGCACCTATCCGAACATCATTTTTTGCACATTCGTTTGAAAGCATAAGGCGGACGCCTTTGCCCGAAAAATAAGAACGGATAACCATTCTGTAAGTTTTCTTGCACGAAGGATAGTAAAAAAACGAAAATGCCGAATGCGCCTGACCCCAGACCTGAACCCATTTCTCCTGCATAAGCTCTGCCTCCTTACTCAATTACATTCCCTTTATCAACGATATTGCCGATGCACTTTTCATAAAACTCATACGGCGCATCGAACACATTGTTTTTAACCTCAACATTTTCAATATATTCAATCCACATAAGGTGTTTATCTTTTTTCGCACCCTTGAAAACATTATCTTCTATAACAAGCCTTGCGTGAACAAACTCCTTGGAATCTTCTTTCATAACCTTAGGAGTGCAACGGATAGACGGTGCGCCCTGCCACATTTCAGCATATTCACAATTTTCAACGACATTTTTCCTGAAAGTTACACTTCTTGTATAACCCGATTCAAACCAGAAGTTACAGTCATCTTCAAGTAAAAGAGCCGGCCCCCAGAGATTACTAAAGCAGTTGTTTTCGATTATAACCTCGCCTCTCGTCGTGCAGAGGATGCCTCTTCCGCAGGTCGGCCCAAAATCGCAGTTTCGGACATAAAGTTCGGGCGTCCAGGTCGCATTTTCAACAACATCCTTGCCGATTTCAATTTGCGGCAGCTCCCTGTCGAGCGAGAGAAGAATATCCGTATCGTTAAGCTTTTTATAAGAAACAACCTTTGTTTTTGAGTAAGGAATCAGGGTATCCCACTTTATAAATTCAAGCTCGTCACCTTTTTCAAAAGCCTGAAAGCCCCAAGACTCTGCGTGCATAAAGCGGACTGTAATTTCTTTTTTATCTTTGTCTGCGGCAACAATTCTCAGGTGTGTTCCGTGAACATTGACATAATCATCGTGAGCACCGTAGGCTTTGCAGGAATCAATTTCAATTTTGCCTTTACAGCCTGAAAACTGAAAGAAATCCGCTGTGCTTGCCGCCGTTCTTCCTGAAGCGGGGGTGAAATCACAGTTTTTATAAGTAACATTTTCACAGAATTGAGAAACCATACCCAGACCGTGCATAAATTTTATTCTCAGCCCCTCTAAGCTGAGATTTCTGCATCGCTGAAAAAGTGCACCCGTCTGATCCCGGACTATATTCCTCGTCTGAAAAATATGACCGGGGACAAAATCTGCACCCTTATTCTTAAGAGTTACCCTGACAGTTCGTTCATCGATTTTTTCAACCGTTTCAAAATCAAGGTCATTGCGGTCAAAATCTCTGCACATACGCTTTTCGGGGTCGTAAACCTTAACATATCTGCCCTGCACATGAGGTCTGTTTTCCCAATAGGGTTCACCGTTGAAATCATCCTCGCCTCGCCAAAAAAGCTCATTATCCGTCACACGGAAACGGCATTCGGGATTTATTTTCAGCTCACATACGCCGTCAGCATTTGAAACAACGGTAAACTCCGTCATCGTCGGGCAGAAATAATCGAGAGTCAAATTTTTCATCGTGATATTTTCGCATTTATCGAACAAAAACGGCGTCATCTTGCCGTGAATGATAATCTCAGCACCGTTTCCGTCTATTGTTATGTTCTTTTTGTTTTCAAGAAAAATCGCAGAATAACGCAAGCCTTCAGGGTTTTCGTGTCTCTTAGCAGTGTTAGAGCAAAAGTAGCCCTTCTTTTCAAAAGAATTTTCGGGATAAGCGTGATAAATCTTCCCCTTTTCAAGAGTGACGGTTTCCCCGTCCCTTATATTCAAAAACAAAGCGCTTAATTCATTCATAACAACACCAATCCTTTAATTTGATTATACTAACAACCTGAGCTTTTTGCAATATCAAAAACAATTCTGTTGAAATACCATAGCCTGTGTTGTATAATTGAAATATAAAAATTACGGAGGAGTAATTATGGCAAAAATTATCGGACAAGCAATTCCAAACATTCCCTGGCAGGATAAGCCCGAAGGATATAAATACCCCGTCTGGCGTTACGACGGAAATCCCGTTATAACAAGAGACAACCTCTACGGAGCAAACAGCATTTTCAACTCCGCCGTTGTCCCCTACGGTGACGGATTCGCAGGCGTTTTCAGAGTTGACGATATCTGCCGCGACCACACTCTCGTCGTCGGTTACAGTAAGGACGCAATCAACTGGGAGCTTGAAGAAAAGGTTATTTTCAGAGGCTATGACCCAAGGCTCTGCGAAATTGAAGGTAAATATTACCTATCCTGGGTTAACCTTACACCCCACGGAACAACAATCGGCATCGCATACACAACTGATTTCAAGGAATGGACTCAACTTGAAGATGCCTGCTACCCCGTTGCAAGAAACGGCGTTCTCTTTCCGAGAAAAGTCAACGATGAATATCTCCTGCTCATCCGTCCCTGCGACAGAGGACACACACCTTACGGCGATATCTTCCTCAGCCACAGCAAAGACCTTACATACTGGGGCAAGCACAGATTTGTTATGTCTCCTGTTAAAAACTGGGAAATGACAAAGGTTGGTGCAGGCCCGACTCCCATTGAGCTTGAGGACGGTTGGCTTGCTTTTTACCACGGTGTTCTTACGAGCTGTAACGGCTTTACATACGCTATGGGTGCCGCAATTCTTGACAAGGACGAGCCCTGGAAAGTGCTTCACAGAGCAGACCGCTTCCTCCTCGCGCCGCACGAGCTTTACGAATGCGTAGGCGATGTGCCGAATGTCGTTTTCCCCTGCGCTGCTCTTGCAGACAGCGAATCAGGAAAGATTGCAATTTACTACGGCGCCGCAGACACAAGCGTTGCCCTTGCATTCACAACTGTTGACGAGGTTGTTGATTTCATTAAAAATCACGACTTGATGAAATGAGGTGAGCCCTCATAGATACGGTATATATTCTCTTGCTTTTTGCTGTTGCAATCTGTTGGAGTTCAATTTTTTACCTCAGACTTTTCGGATTAACGAAAGTCAAAAGAAAACGCAAAGGAGAGAAAAGAAAGATGCCAATCGAAATGCTTAAAGAATTTTTAGATAAAGATTGTACGATTACTCTTTTCAACGAAATCGTCGGTGTTCAGGGAAAAATCGTTGCCATTGAAGAAAACTGGATAAAGGTTGAAGAAAAAAAGAGAACACGAATCATCAACGGAGATATGATAAGAGACATCTCCATTTCTAAGAAATAAAAAAGTGACGGTAGCTGAAAACTACCGTCATTTTTCTTTTATACAGTGTTATTTTTTAAGACCTGGTTCGATATGTTTTAAACCTCAGCCAGAATCTTATATGTATCCTTAAGGTCAGCATAAAGCTTAGTATAAATTTTATGATAATTCATATATTGTTCTGTTTTTTCACTGTCGGGTGATGAAACACCATCGTTATAACGAACCATTGCTTCGCAGGCTTCTTCAACGCTCTCATAAATTCCTGCGCCGACAGCCGCGAGGACTGCTACGCCGAGAGCAGGGCCTTCGCTTGACTCTGCCGTCTTAACGGGTACGGAGAAAATATCGCAGAGCATCTGCCTCCAGAATTCGCTCTTTCCGCCACCGCCGCAGACGAGCATCTCGGCAGGGTTGATATTCATTTCCTTAAGAACACATACGCAGTCATAAAGAGAATAGCTGACACCTTCAAGCACAGCTCTTATAAAATGCGCCCTTGTGTGCATTGCCGAAATACCGAAGAAAACTCCGCGGCAATCAGGGTCAAGGTGAGGCGTTCTTTCGCCCATAAGATATGGAAGATAGAGAAGTCTGTCACAGCCGATGGGAATTTTATCTGCCTCAGCCGTCATAACATCATATGCAGAAAGGTTTTCTTCCTCGGCCTTTTCGGTTTCCTCTGCACAAAACTGCTTTTTGAACCACTGAAGAGAAAGACCTGCACCCTGAGTAACACCCATAACATGCCACTTTCCGGGTACTGCACAGCAGAATGTATGCACTCTGCCGCCCTTATCGATTACAGGAGCATCAGTATGAGCAAAAACAACGCCCGAAGTGCCGATAGTCGTGAAAGCCTTGCCCTCTGTGACAACGCCCATACCGACCGCCGCGGCCGCATTGTCGCCTGCACCGCCGACGACGAGCGTATTCTCCGAAAGACCCGTTTTCTCGGCCGTTTCTTTATTGATTTTACCCGTAACCTCGGGAGATTCATACACCTTCGGAAGGTATTCTTCCTTAATGCCGAGCGCATCAATCATAACCTGCGACCAGCATCTGCGCGGAACATCGAGAATCTGCATTCCCGAAGCATCTGAAACTTCAGTTGCGAAATCACCCGTAAGCTTAAAGCGAAGATAATCCTTCGGCAAAAGGATATGTCTGCACTTTTCAAAAATTTCAGGCTCGTTATTCTTAACCCAGAGGATTTTTGAAGCTGTAAATCCTGTCAGTGCAGGATTTGCCGTTATATCGATGAGAGTTTCTCTCGTAAGCTTCGCGGTCAGCTCATCACATTCTTTTCCTGTCCTCTGATCGCACCAGATGATTGACGGGCGAAGAACATCGCAATTTCCATCGAGCATAACAAGACCGTGCATCTGACCCGATATACCGAGAGAAACGATATCTTCTTTTTCAATTCCGCTCGTTGCTACAACCTCTGCAATCGTTTCAATACCTGCGTTATACCAATCAATCGGATTCTGCTCTGCCCAACCGTTTTTGGGCTGACTCAGAGGATATTCGCAGCTCGCAGACGCAATAACATTTCCCTTTTCATCGAAAAGAACCGTCTTTGTTGCCGATGTGCCGAGGTCAATTCCTAAAACATATTTCATAGTCATTCACCAAATAAAATCTGATTTACAACCGATTCAAGGTATTCTTGCCTGCCTGAACCCGGATCTTCACAAGAGCCGAGGCGGACCGCATTCTCAGCGAGGGATTCAAGAGTTGCAGTTCCGTCAAGGATGGTCTTGCCGATACCCTCGTTAAAGCTTGAATATTTCTTTTCGATAAACTTGTCTATCCTGCCGTCCTCAATAAGCTTTGCCGCCTTAATAAGACCGAGAGCGAAGGCATCCATACCGAGGATAAATGCGTGAACCATATCTTCCTTTGTATTGCTCGGTCTGCGATTTTTAGCATCGAAGTTGAAGCCGCCGTTTTTCATTCCGCCTGCCTTGATGACCTCATACATACACATTGTTGTTTCATAAACATCGAACGGGAATTCGTCCGTATCCCAGCCGAGAAGGAGGTCACCCTGGTTGGCATCGATTGAGCCGAGCATACCATTGATTGCACTGATGCGAAGCTCGTGACGGAAAGTATGACCTGCAAGAGTTGCGTGGTTAGCTTCAATATTCATCTTGAAATCCTTATCAAGACCGTACTGACGAAGGAAGCCGATTGCCGTTGCTGCATCAAAATCATACTGATGCTTCATCGGCTCTTTCGGCTTTGGCTCAATAAAGAAATCACCCGTAAAGCCGATCTTACGGCCATAATCTACAGCCATATGCATAAGGCGTGCAATATTATCCTGCTCAAACTTTACATCGGTATTGAGCAAGGATTCATAACCCTCTCTGCCGCCCCAGAAAACATAGCCCTTACCGCCGAGCTTAACCGTAAGCTCAAGAGCCTTTTTAATCTGAGCCGCCGCAAAGCAATAAACATCTGCGCTGTTCGTACTGCCTGCACCGTTCATAAAACGGGGGTTTGAGAACATATTTGCAGTGCCCCAGAGACACTTGATACCCGTTTCCTGCATTTTTACGAGCATATAATCCGTAATTTCATCAAGTCTGCGGTTTGTTTCCTTGATGTCCTTTGCTTCAGGCACGAGGTCAACATCGTGGAAACAGAAATACGGGATACCAAGCTTCTGCATAAACTCAAAGCCTGCATCAACCTTAGCTTTTGCGTGCTCCATTGTTGCCTCTTCTGCGCCGAAGCTTTTGTTTGCAGTTCCTCTACCGAACATATCGCTTCCCGTTGCACAAAGATTATGCCACCAAGCCATTGCAAAAGGAAGATGCTCCTTCATCGGCTTGCCGAGAATAACACGGTCGGCATCGTAAAATTTGAATGAGAACGGATTTTCACTCTTCGCGCCCTCATATTTAACTTTTTCAATAAAATCAAAATACATATCAAACACTCCTGTTCAGTTTGCTTTTATATTAACTGTTTCTTTAAGTCTTATATCTTCCGAGGATGCGCCGAGCATAATTTCAAAATCGCCATCTTCAACGACCCATTCAAAATCTTTGTTAAGAAGCCTGAACGAGTTAAAGCCAAGCGCAAATTCAACCGTCTTCGTTTCGCCCTGCTTAAGATAAATTCTTTCAAAGCCCTGAAGCACCTTAAGCGGAGTTATAACTGACGAAACAACATCGTTGACATAGAGCTGAACAACCTCGTCACCGTCAACATCTCCGATATTTTTAACATTGACACGGACTTTAAAATCTGTCACACCCGTTTTCTCAACACAAAGATCGGAATATTCAAACTTCGTATACGAAAGACCGAAGCCGAAGGGATAACGGGCAGCTCGGCTACCCTCAAACATATCATCAAAGAAGTTAGGAAGCCTTGTATAATAGCAAGGAATTCTGTTTGAATCTGCAGGGAACGAAACGGGAAGTCTACCTGCAGGATTGTTTTTGCCGAGAAGCGTTTCAACAATCGCCTTAGCACCGAACTCACCGCCGAACCAGGCAAGAAGAATTGCATCCGCAACCTCACATTCGGCTGAAAGGTCAATGCTTCTGCCGTTTTCAAGAACGATAACAAGCGGTTTTCCCGTCTTAGCAAGCTCGAGGATAAGCTCTCTCTGCCTGCCGGGAAGTCTTAAATCTGAACGGTCATGACCTTCGCCGCTCGTGAAGGTATTGTCTCCTCCGACAAAGATTATAACATCGCTCTTTTCGGCGGCGGCAACAGCATCCTCAACCGTTCCGCTTTCGTCCTCTTCATCCGAGACCTCAACAAGATGGTGCTGACCGTCCTCAGCTTTGATTGCCTGAATACCCTTCGGAATTCCGCATCCCGGATTCTGATAAATCTCGACTTCTTCTCCGAGAGCTTCTTTAAGCTCCTCGTAAACGGATTTTATCTCATAACCGAAGGGAATTGACGAATATCCGCCGATCCTCTGCCTTGCCGATGACGGGCCGATAAGTGCAATTTTCTTAACATCCTTAAGAGGAAGAATACCGTTATTTTCAATAAGCGTCATACCCTGCCTTGCTGATTCAAGAGCAAGTGCCTTATGGTTATCGCAACGGATGACAGACTTATATTTTTCCTCGTCTGCGTACGGATTTTCAAAAAGGCCAAGCATAAATTTAAGACGAAGAACACTGAACGCAGCGTCATCTATTCGTTTCTGAGAAATTTCGCCGTTTTTAACATGGTTGACAATAGTCGTCTGTCGGAATTCATTTGTATAAGTGCAACATCCCTGAACATCCATTCCGGCATTAATAACATCACGAAGTGCATCAATATGGTTTGCGGCAGTGCGATGAGCCTCTACAAGACGCTCAATCGAACCCCAGTCCGCGCGGACATAACCCTTCATACCGTATCTGCCGCGCAGAATATCCGTCAGATAATACTTTGAGCTTATAACGACCTCCGAGTCAACCGCATTGTAGCAAGCCATAACATTATTCGCACCTGCTTCAACAATTGCCTTTTCGAAAACGGGAAGATAGCACTGCTCAACCTCACGCTTTCCTGCTCTTGCATTAGCACAGTTTATACCGTTTTCCGCAATGCCGTGAACGCAATAGTGCTTCGGCTCTGTAAGAACAACATCGTCACGGGTGAAATCACCGTCTTGCTGCTCACCCGTAATAATCTGATATCCCATTTCCGAGCAAAGATATGTATCCTCACCGAAGGTTTCTTCAACTCGTCCCCAACGCGGCTCTCGCGCAACATCGAGGTTCGGCGCAAGTATTTCGTGAATACCGATAGAACGCGTTTCAGCCGCAATCGCCTTACCCGTTCGGTTAACGATATCTCTGTTAAACGAAGCGGCAAGGCAAAGAGGAACAGGGAAAACCATTGCTCCCGGCCAGCTTATTCCGTGAAGCGCCTCTCCCGTAAAAATACAAGGAATCGAGAAGCGGCTCTTAGACATAATAAACTTCTGATATTTATTAAAAACCGTCGGCGTTGTATAAGCATCGTGCATAAAACCGATACCCGTATTGCCGAGAATTTTTTCAAGCCTTTCATAATCAGGCTCGGCGTTTTCATCAAGCGAGCAGTTATGAATTTTATGCGGAATCGTTGTAAATTCAACACCTCTGAAGATATCAAGCTGAGCAACCTTTTCTTCGAGCGTCATTCTCGAAAGCAGATCCTCTGCCCTTTCTTCAGCCGATAGTGAAGTGTCAAGATATTTCATTTAATCACCTCTGTTTACATATGAAAAAATTATATCACCCTGAAAATATTAAGTCAATACAGCAAGAAAAAAGCTCCCCTTTACAGAGAGCTTTTACCGTATGATTTTATTTGTTCTTTTTCTTTACTTTATTGAGAATTGCGTTGATTTCAAGAATCTGCTCCTTGGTGAATTTTCCGCCGCCGATCATAGAGAAAACTCTCTTGACTGTAAAGCCTGATGCCATAGCATAAAGACCTTTAAGCATAGAGGCGTTAAACTTGATTCCCGATGTATCAAAGCCTGCAACTTCAGTCTTACCGCCCTTACCTGATGAAAGAGCTTTTTTTGCCTTGAGCAGGATTTTGACCGCGGCGATTTTTCCGCCAGCCGTTGACATAATATCGCCGATAGTATCATTGATTGAATAGTATCCGTCAGGTGTGTTGATTTCAAACCAGTTGATGACGGAGCCTTCCTCTTTCATAATATAATCTTCGTTCGGCTTATCAACCTTACGGATAACGCCGCTGTCTTCAAGGCCGCCAGCCTTTGCAACAAGAGCTGTCTCGCCCTCGTTTTTGACATTGAAATAGAAGAACGGATATCTGCCCTTCTTCTGCTTACCAACGCTGACTCCGTTTGCAAAAAGCTCAACCTCATCGCAGTTAGAGTAAACCGTAACCTTTGTTGTATCCTCAACTCTGTCAATATATCTCTTACCGCAGAGGTGAATCATCGGCTTTTCCGAAAGCCATGCCTGATATGCAAAGTATGAATCCTTCTTATACTTTCTGTCGAAGGTGACGAGACCCTTATGGTTCATTCCGTTTTCGCCACCCTCTGCACGCGCATCCGCGGCAAAGTCAAACATATTCCATACATGGGTTGCCCAGAGATACTTTCGCTCTGCAATCTGCTTGATAAGCTCCTCGTGATAATAAGCCTGATACTCCTCAGTGTAGTCTCCCTGCACAGGCTCAGAGGTATGCCAGTCAAGTGCCTCACAGCCGTATTCGCTAAGACCGATAGGAGTTTTCGGATACTTCTTATGGAATTCATCAAACCACGGACCATTCATTTCCGTTGAACCGCCGTACCAGCCGAAATAGTGGTTGTATGAAACAACATCGCTGATATGAATGTACTCTGAATCAATCGTACACATTGAAACTGCGGCAATCGTAGTCGGACGGGTTTTATCCATCTTATGGCAGAGGTCGTTAAGGTCTCTGTGATTTTTGAGAAGATGCGGGTCGCTTGCGCCTGCGATGGTTATTTCATTTGAAAGACCCCATACAACGATTGACGGGTGGTTATAATTCTGAGCAATAAGCTCCTTCATCTGCGAAACAGTGTTATCGTATCCGTTTGCCATATGCCTTGAAATATAAGGAATCTCCGCCCAGATAATAAGTCCTGCCTCGTCGCAAAGGTCATAGAAATCCTGAGAATGCTGATAATGCGCAAGGCGGATTGTATTTGCTCCCATTTCTACGATAAGGTCGATATCCTCCTTGTGATGCTCGTAGAGAAGAGCATTGCCTATCTGCGGTCTGTCCTGATGACGGGAAACACCGCGAAGAGAATATTCTCTTCCGTTTAGGATAAAGCCTTTTTCGGGGTCGATTTTAAACTCGCGGCAACCGAAACGGGTTGAGATCTCGTCAACCTCTTCGCCGTCAACGATGAGAGTTGCCTTTGCAGTATAAAGATACGGGTCTTTAAGACCGTCCCAGAGATGAACATTCTTTATTTCAAACTCTGCGTCGTCATCTCCATCCTCTGTCTTTGTTGCAATAATCTCTCCGTCTGCTATGATTTCATATCTAACCTTGCAGTTATCCTTCTTTTTAAGATAAACCTCAACTTCAATTTCAGCATCCTTACCCTTGATTTCAGGAGTGACTTTGATTCCCGGTGCGCCGTAATAATCTAGGTCAAAATGATTTTTATTTACGCTTATGATTTTAACATCACGGTAAATTCCGCCGTAGAAAGTAAAGTCAGCCGTCTGCGGATAAACCCTGTCGTTCGCCTTGTTATCTGCAACAACAACGAGAAGATTGTTATCCTTTATATCCTCGACCTTTACGCGGAAGGTTGAATATCCGCCGTGATGCTCGGCGATTTTTTTGCCGTTAAAATAAATCTCCGCTGAGGAATTTACGCCGTCAAACTGAAGATAATACTCATCGTTTGAACCAAAATCTGCTTTTGAAAGCGTTTTTGCGAAATATCCCTTACCTCTAAAATAATCGTTGCCACCGTCCTGACCGTCCTCGCCGTTCCAAGTATACGGCAAGTCAAGTACCTTCCACTCGACAGGGTGTTCTGACGGCACACCCTGCGCATCAAGAGAAAAAGCCCAGCCCTGATTGATTTTAGTTACAGTTCTCATAAACTACCTCCTGAATTGATTTAAAAGCAAAATTTCCTTATTAACATTTACAAATATATAATAACCAAAATTCGTATGAAATGCAAGAAAAAAGCGCCACATTGCTAAACAATGCAGCACTTGGTTTTTTAAACATCAGTCGTTACCGAAGAAAGCTTCATGAACAGCAGCAACAGCTCTGTCTGCATCCTTCTGATCGATGAGAACCGAGATTTTGATTTCGCTCGTTGAAATCATCTGGATGTTGATATCCTGGTTGAAGAGAGCTTCAAACATTGTTGAAGCTGTACCCGGATGAGTTTCCATACCTGCACCAACAACTGAAATCTTAGCAATTGTATCGTCGCGAACGATTTTTGCATCGCCGATGAACGGGAGCTTGTTAAGAGCTTCAATTGCCTCGTCAGCGTGAGCTTCACTTACTGTGAATGCGATGTCCTTTGTGCCGTCACGGCCGACAGACTGAAGAATGATATCAACATTGATATTCTTAGCTGCCATACTTGAGAAAATTTTGAATGCAACGCCGGGAACATCGTTGAGTCCGCTGATTGAAATTCTTGAAGCATCCGTATCTTTAGTTACGCCTCTTACTAACATTTTTTCCATTTTAGCTGTCTCCTTTACCATTGTGCCCGGAATCGGGTTAAGGCTTGAAATAACCTCAAGCTCCACATTATATTTTTTAGCCATTTCTACTGAACGGTTGTTA
>JAGAVE010000084.1 GCA_017942105.1 Clostridia bacterium
GCAAAGAAGAAGACCGAGAACAATAAACGCAACTGAGAGCCACGGTGTGAAGAAATAAGAAATAAGTGCAAGGAAGCAGAGGGTAATTGTTATATAAATCCAACCTAAGAATGAATTTGGATTTTCCTTGAAGCCTTCAACATAAACTGTATCGCAGCCGAGCTTTTTCATTTCCTCTGCGCAATAATCGCTGACCTGCTTCTCACCAAGGTCACCGGGACCTCGCTTTTCGAAAGTGTTGCAAATATATGTAATTTCATCAACCATATATTTTGCAGCCTGATCTTTTTTGTCAATGATGCTTTTGAGATTCATTTTTTTCAACTCCTAAAAGATATTGCAAACATTTTACCACAATTCGTTGCCAAAATCCACTATATTTTATAATTTATTTTAAATTTTTAAAATAAATTTTAGCAATTTTCACTGTTTCCGTGGCATCTGCCGCATAAAAGTCTGCATTTATCATTTCTGCATATGATTTTGTAAGCACGGCACCGCCAACGATGACCTTTGCATCCGTATTTTTGTGCACAAGTTCAATCGTTCTTTCCATTGCGGGAACTGTCGTGGTCATAAGTGCTGAAAGTCCGACGAGCTTAACACCGTTATCAATAACAGCTTCAATTACCTTTTCTTCAGGCACATCCTTGCCAAGGTCGATAACATCGTAGCCGTAGTTTTCAAGAAGAACCTTTACGATATTTTTTCCGATATCGTGGATATCGCCATGAACTGTTGCAAGAATGATTTTTTCACCCTTCTTCTCTTCGGTATCCTTGGGCATCGAAGCTTTAATAATCTCAAAAGAGGCTTTTGCGCTTTCTGCGCTCATAAGGAGTTGCGGAAGGAAGATTCTATTCTTTTCAAAGCCTTCGCCTACGAAATCAAGTGCAGGCATAATTTCACCGTTTATGATTTCAAGACTATCCTTTGTTTTAACAAGCTCCTGCGTGCACTCAACAGCCTTCTGCTTCATGCCCTTGATTATTGCTGTCTTTAAATCTACCTGTTGCGATGCAGGCTGAACTGCCTGAGTTTTTGAAACATTCGCAATATAGCTCTCACAATTTTCATCAAGCCCGCGAAGAGCCATAAATGCGTGGTAAGTATTCATCATCGCATCGCTCAACGGGTTAATAATTCCTGCCGAGAGCCCGTTTGAAAGAGCCATATTAAAAAACGCTGAGTTAACAGTTTCTCTCTCGGGCAGACCGAAGGAAATATTACTGACGCCGAGAATCGTTTTAACGCCGAGGTTGTCATTGAGATATCTGACGGCCTTGAGCGTTTCGTTTGCACTCTGCGAATCCGTACTGATTGTCATTGCAAGAGCATCAAAAATCAGATCAGATTTATCTATGCCGTATTCCTCTGCCTTCGCAATTATCTTTTCAGCGATTTTAATTCTTCCTTCAGCAGTTTTCGGTATTCCGCTTTCATCAAGGCAAAGGCAGACAACAACCGCACCGTATTTTTTAACAAGAGGAAAAACAGAATTCATTGACTCTTCTTTTCCGTTTACGCTGTTGAGCATCGGCTTACCGTTATACATACGCAAAGCCGTTTCCATCGCCTTTATATCAGCCGTATCAATCTGCAGTGGCAAATCCGTTACACCCTGCAGGGCTTCAACAGCCGAATACATCATCTCGTTTTCGTCAATTTCAGGAAGACCGACATTAACATCAAGAATATGCGCTCCCCTCTCCTTTTGAGAAACGCCTTCGTTGATGATATAACCAATATCTTTATTCCGTAAAGCCTCTTTAAAGAGCTTTTTACCCGTCGGATTGATTCTCTCGCCGATAATTATCGGCTTTTCATCAAAAACAACCGTCTTTGAATAAGAAGAAACTCTTGTTACTTTTTTATTCTCGGGAACGAACGATTCTATTTCTTTGCATGAAGACACAAGCGCTTGAATATGCTTCGGTGTCGTTCCGCAACATCCGCCGATATAAGAAACTCCAAGCGATGCAATTTTCTGCATTTTTTCTGCGAAGCTTTCTGCATCAATATCAAAAACCGTCTTTCCGTCAACACTTCTCGGAAGTCCTGCATTGGGGTTGAGAATCATCGGAAGCGATGTAAGACTTCTCATCTTCTTTGCAAGAGGAAACATTTCATCCGGACCTAAGCCGCAGTTGAGACCGATCGCATCAACACCAAGACCTTCCAGCATTGTTACTGCAGTTTCAATATCCGCACCCGTCAGAAGTCTTTCGTTTGAATCAAACATCATTGAAACAAAAATCGGCAGATTGCTGTTTTCCTTAGCGGCAAGGACGCCTGCTTTTATTTCATAAAGATCCGTCATCGTTTCAAAGAAAATTATATCTGCTCCGTCTTTGCCTGCGAGAATAACTTCTTTATAAAGCTCGTATGCTTCTTCAAACAGAAGGTCACCCGACGGTCTGAGAAGCTTTCCAAGGGGGCCTATATCAAGAGCAACCTTTTTACCTGTCCTTTTTGCAAGACCGACAGCCGCGCAGACTATCTCTTTTACATTGTCAAACTTTAACGAATTTGCACCGAAAGTATTTGTGCTTATAATATCTGCTCCTGCATCGGCATATGCGTCATGAACACTATATACCATTTCGGGATTTTTTAAATTAAGAGCTTCGGGCAGCTCACCTGCTTTCAGACCTCTCGCCTGAAGCATCGTACCTAAGCCTCCGTCAAAAAATTGAATCTTATTCATTGATTATCTCCCTGAGTCCCTGAACAATCTTTCCTGCGATATCAGGCTTGTTCATTGTATAGATATGAATATTGTCAACACCGTTTGAGAAAAGATCAACTATCTGATCCATTGCGTAGATTATGCCTGCCTGCTTCATTGCGGCATTATCGGAGCCGAAGCGCTCAACAAGTCTTGTAAACTTTTTCGGAAGAGAGCATCCTGCAAGCTTAACCGTTCTCTCAATAAGGTTAACATTTGTTATAGGCATAATTCCTGCAATGATAGGAACATCAATTCCTTTGATTGCGCACATTTCTCTGAAATTATAAAAAACATCGTTATCAAAAAACATTTGCGTAGTAAGAAAATCAAGTCCGCAGTCTACCTTTTCTTTTAGGTGTGCAATGTCCGTTACTCTGTTTTCGCTTTCAGGATGAATTTCCGGATAGCAAGCTCCGCCGACGCAGAAATCACCAAGCGAATGAATCTCCTCAATGAGCTGACTTGCATATGTATAATACTGCTTATCAGGAAAAACAAAATCCTTCGGAATATCTCC
>JAGAVE010000085.1 GCA_017942105.1 Clostridia bacterium
CAAGAAGACAGGTTTTGGCATACGTCACAAAAGAGGACGTTGTTAAGAAACTCTTCGATGAGATTGCTCCTAAATATAAGGACGTAAACGGCGGCTATTGCCGTATTATTAAGACAGGCGCACGCAGAGGCGACGCTTCTGAGATGTGCATCATCGAGCTTATCGATGTTGAGTCTAAATAATCAGGTATAAGCAAAATTCAGCACCCACGGTAGAAATGCCGTGGGTGTTTTTGTGTTGCATTCATTAATTTTGGTGTTATAATTAACCTCAGAGGTGGTTTTATGGAAAAAACTTATTTTATTGCTGATACGCATTTCGGAGACAGTGCTATTCTTCGATATGAAAACAGACCGTTTGAAAATACAGCGCAGATGGATGCAGAGCTTATAAAACGATGGAATTCTGCCGTGTTTGAAGATGATTGCGTGTATATTCTCGGTGATTTTGGTGCCGATGGTTGCGAAGCTGAAGTTTTGTCCTCTCTTAACGGCAGAAAATTCCTCGTCAAGGGAAATCACGATACAAAAAGCAACGAGTATTACCGAAAAGCAGGATTTGAAGAGGTTTATGACCTGCCTGTTATTATTGATAATTTTTGGATTCTTTCACACGATGCGATTTATGTCAACGCTAATATGCCGTATGCAAATTTGTTCGGCCATGTTCACAATTCGCCGATTATTAAAGATTACAGCGCTCAGCATTTCTGCGTTTCAGTTGAAAGGATAGATTACACTCCCGTTTCCTTTGAAAGAATTAAGCAAGTAGTAAACGAAAAAGCCTCGAGGTGATTTTATGAAAATTTCCGATTCAATTAAAAGTTTTATAGAAAATTCTGACGATGCAGGCGTTGTGTTTTCATAAGAAAAAGGTCGCTGGCAATCGGTAACAGATGACTATAAAGATTTGGTTGTGGTTGTATTAAGTGATAATGTATATTGTATTTATACCACTTCCGATGTAGGTTATAAACCAATTTTGAAATGCAGAGACTTTTTGACGGATGAGTTGAATTTTGAATTAGAAACGGAATACGGTCTGACCGATATAACGCAAGAATATCTCTACAAAGGCACACGATTTCAACTGCAGTTTCTGGAAATTCATGATGCGATTATGTTAAATGTATTAAATGAAGATAACATCCCGCTGTGGCTCTTGGAAACAGCTCGTTGCCTTGTTAAGCTGTGTAAGGAAAAAAAGGATAATAAGCGAAATGATAAGAGCGGTGAGTACTTATCGGCAGAAGATCGGGATAAAAATTCATAATATAAAAAGGGTCGGATTTTCCGACCCTTTTTGCATATCTTTTAAAATTCAACCGTTTCTTTTTCCTTCTCAAGCCTGTTGATTTCATCAAGGTTTTTCTGTCTGCGCTCGTTGAGCTCATCAACGATTTGCTGATGCTTTTTACCCGAAAGCTTGTAGAAGAACATAGGGATAACAGCGAGGTAACAGAATATTGCGGGGCAGATTGCAAAGAGATAAAGAAGGCTTGCTTTAGATTCTGTCGGCATAAGCTCAGGTGTCTCTGCGTATGCAGTATAGCCGACAAAAATGAGAAAAAGATTCGTTGCGTATGTTGTGCAGTTGCCGAGGATTCTTGAAAGAGTATTTTTCAAAGAGCTGACGGTTGCTTCGTTTCTTTCGCCGAACTTATGCTCTGCATAGTCGTAAGCCGCCATCTGAATAAGGTTCGGTATCGTCTGATAGAAGCCCGTCGTAAGGCCGTGAATTGCGTACCATATGACGATTCTTACGAAAATCTGTGCAGGAGTATGCGAGCTGAAGGGGAAGATTGAAAGAAACATTGCTGTGTAGCATATGCCCGTTCCAAGCCTTGTGCACATATAAAGGATTTTATCGTCAACCCATTTTCTGACGATGGGAGCAAGGAAAAGCGAAAGTCCCGTTGTAACAAGCGAAGCGAGCGAGGCAACAGAAAGCAGTGCCATAAAGTTTTCACCGTCATATGAATATGTAAACTGAATTGCCGTTCCGCTGAAAAGCGTCAGGGAGAAAGGTGTGTTTTTGAAGCAAGCAATGAACGCATATGTCATAAGACCGTAGCCGACGGACATACCGTGACCGAAGATTTCAGAAATCATATACATCATCAAGGGCTTATTTTTGATGATTTGCTTGTAAACATCGCGGAGCTTGGGAACCTCTGCTTTAGGAGGTTCGGCAATGCGTTCTTTTGTTACAACGATGTTCCATATCGTAAGTGGGATTGCGAGGATCGTTATTATGCTGTAACTGTAGAAATATCTTCCTGCTTCGCTTGCAGTCGGAAGGACGAATGGTAGAATAGCTGCAATGTATGTTCCGCAAGCGCCGATAGTTGAGCTGAGGATGCTTTCAATTGCAACGAGGTAGCCTCTTTCCATATTATTGGTTGTTCGCCGAGCGTTGAGCGCGGTAAGTGCGGCGTTATAGAAGGTGCTGAATGCATCGTTCAGGAAGAAAAGCAGAACGAGATATGTTACCTTGAAAACATCGCTGATACCCGGGAACCAGACATTAAGCGGTAAGGTCTGAAGAATGACAACGAGATTGCAGGGAATTATCATAAGCATAAGCCACGGCTTGAATCTTCCCCAGTTGCCGTAGGTTTTTCTCGTTTTGTCAAGGAAGCTTGAAACGATAACATCATTTGCGATATCCCAGAATCCAAGGATAAATATAATTGTGCTGTATGTTGCGAAGGCGCTGTCGCTCAGTCCCATGTAGGTTGATGCAACGAGACCGCCCAAAGCGCCACTGAGAGCTGTTGCCGCTTTTGATACAGCCGTACTCGAACCGTAGGCAAGGTATTCTCGTTTGGTGATTTTTTCGTTAACATCAGTCGCAAGATTATTTTTAATCTTTTTCATAGGTCACCTCGTCGGTCAATTTAATTTTAATTTCGCGGTCACAACCCGTTCTTGTGTTATGAACAAGTGGCTCAGCAAGAGTCCAAAGGCTGTCGATACCGCTAAGATGCTTTGAAAGGTCAATTTTAAGCCTCTTCATAATTTGATCGGCTTTTTTCAATGCACCGAAAATAACCTTGTGCTCGTAGGTGTCGGGCGTGTAGGGTGCATCACCTTGAAAGAAGCGGTCAATTATTACAAAAACCATATCAATGACTTTTTCATCTTTGTGTTTACAGATTTCGTTCTTGTCAAGACCTGAATAATTTCTGCCCACCTTACCTGCGAAGGACATATTGATTTTTGAGAAAGTCTTTAGAGCAGGTCTGATGATGAAACGGAATTTTTTTGCTTTTTCGGTCGGTATAAGACCGATGCCAAGCTTTAAAAATTCGTTGTAATCTTTCACGGCAGTGTCGATAAGTCTCCTGTAATAGCCTCCGAAGCAGGAATCAGCAATCTGCTTACTGCCCCCGGGTATACCTTCAATTTTTTCGGGAAGGTCAACGGTCGTGATATCGGCGTATCCGTCTTTAAGGCAGACCTTTCTGATTTTTCCGTATGCTGAAACTGCAGAGGTTGTACCGATATCGTATAACTCTTTTTCTCCGTCTGTGATTTTTCTTATCGTATGTATATGAGAATGTCCTGTGAAAACCGCCTTTACACCGTGTTTCATCAGCATTTCTTTGAGTATCGGATGTCTGCCGTACATCTCGGTCGGAGCAACGGCCTCGTATACGGGATACGGCGTTATAACCGGATGATGAGTGAAAAGCAGAACGGGTTCACCGTTTTCGTTTGCCTTGATAAGCTCCTTTTCAAGCCATTCGTTGCCATTATCGTCCAGACCGCAATCAGTATGCCCATTGCCGTCATCGTTGAGAAGAATGAAACGGTAACCGCCGATATTTAATGAATAAGACATATCGTATTCACTTTCGGCTTTATCTCTGCCGAACGGACGGTAGATTTCATCAAGCTCTTCTCTTCTTACGCAGGGGACTTGATAGGTACCGTTCTCCGAATATCCGACGGCGACAAAGGTGTTTTCATCTTCGCCGCATCCGTTATAATCGTGCGTAGCTGTTAAAACGAGAATGCGCTTGCCCTTTTCCTGAAGAGACCTCAGCTTTTCGGTAAATTCATCGTGGCAGAGCTTTTCGCCGACATTTATCAAGTCGCCGATAAGCACAATTGTATCGGTTTCATTGTCGTTTTCAAATATTTTGAAAAAAGCATCAATGATTTCGGGCGACTCTTTTAAAATCACTTGATCAGTATGGCTTCGCGCTTCGATTGCATTGCCCTCAACCCATAGCTTTTTAGAAAAGTAATGAGGGTCTGCCATTAAATAAAAGTTAAGATTTTCCATAGCCTATTCTCATTCGCTGTATCCGGGGTAGGGGATAGTGTAATCTATTCCAAACTGATCTATATCAACAAAAACATTTTCAGCCGTAAGTGAGCCGTCAGAAGCAAGAGTGAAAACCTTGCCGCCCTGAATATCCTTTTCATAATAGCTGCCGACACCTGTTTTAACAGCATAGTGAAGCCATACACCTTCATAGGGAATACTGCTGTAGTTCCTGTGGTTGTGTCCGCAGATGATGTGCTTTGTGCTGCCAAGCTCTTTGACAACATCAAAGAAGCCGTTGTTTACGGGTGCGGAAGAAACGCCCTCCATATTGTAACCGAAAGCTCCTTCGTATTCAGGCCAGAAAACCTGCTCCCAATGGTTATATGACTCTCTCCAAGCGTTGTAATATTCAACATTCGGGATGTGATAAATAACTGTACTGTCGAGAACGGAACCGAGTTCGGCGGTTGTTCCGTTGACTGCCCATTTGTACCATTCAATCTGATTATCCCAAAGGTGATCGTAGCCGTTATATGTGTAACCGTCGATTTCGTATGTTGCGTCCTTGTGGGTATCCATCATATAAAGCTGATGAATGGGTTTGCCGTTTTCGGTGATTGTTATGATGTAATTTCCGTGTCCCATATCCTTCGGGCCGAAATCCCAGATTGCATATTCGGAATACTTTTCAATCTGGAAGGCGCACCAAGAAGCGTAAGTAGCTGTTGCACCGTCGTGATTACCGAAAACGGGTGCCCACGGGATTTCGTAGCTGTCGAGCAAATCGATGAGCCATATCCAACCAAGCCAACCGTAAACATTATCGCCTGAAAGGGTGATAAGATCGGGCTGAGTGTCCGTAATAAGCTTGTCTATCAACGCTTCATCAAGCTCTCCGAAGAATCCGTGAGCATCCTCATCAGAAAGCTGGATATCGGAAAGGTTGAGGATGACGAAATCCTTATTGGGGTCTTTTTCGATTATGAATGTGTTGTCTGCGATGGAAAAGGTGTCATCAGCAGACCAATCGTCGAAATATTTGCTGTCGTTATTTTGCGGACAGAAAATCACGCCGGATAAAATCTGCAACCCTGAAAGAGCGTAAATAAGACCCAGCTTAATGTAAAATAATATCACAGTCAATGACATTTTGCGCACCTCCGAAGTATTATAATTGTATAAGTGAATTATATCAGTTTTACACTAATCTCGTCAACAGTTTGAGACTTTTTTGTATAAATTTATTAATTTTTGTGCTGTTGCATTTAATAGGAAATTATGCTATAATGCAAGTGCGACATAAACTAAATATATTAACGGGTAATGGTATGTCTTTTTGCTTCTTGGTAAAAATGCATGCTCTGTTTTCACATGCGCATACCATGCCTGTGTAAATATTTAGTTTGTGTCGCAGCAACGGGAGCTGTGCATTTTTCGTGCGTAGCTTCGGCTGCGCACTTTTTAATTTATGGAGGTAAAAAGATGAAAAAGGGAAAAATGAAAAAATTATTGGCTATGGTACTCTCACTCGTGATGCTTATGAGCTTTGCGGCTTGTGGGGGTGGAGAATCAGAGCAAACAAAAAACAGCGAATCATCAAACAACGGTGAAAACGGTTTCAACGATAACGAAATTGACAGCGATATCTCAAACAGCAAATACAAAATCGGAGATTACATCACCTTTGGCAAATATGAGCAAGACAACGATACATCAAACGGAGCAGAAGATATTGAATGGCTGGTTCTTGATGTCAAGGGTGGCAAGGCGCTTGCTATAAGTAAGTATCAACTTGAGTGCAAACTGTACAATGAGGAGCGTATAAATGTAACATGGGAAGCTTGTACGCTTCGAGAATGGCTGAATGTTGATTTTATAAATTCTGCCTTTAATAGTACAGAAAAGGCAAGAATT
This sequence comes from Clostridia bacterium, assembly GCA_017942105.1. GTDB lineage: Bacteria > Bacillota > Clostridia > Oscillospirales > Acutalibacteraceae > CAG-488. The sequence goes on from JAGAVE010000085.1 coordinate 6,193, forward strand.
CCAACTGTAACGGTACCGGCTGATAAAAATCCTTCATATGACACAAATTCGGGTAGTGCAACGCAGGATAAGATTTTTCTGCTTAGTGTAGACGAAGTAAAAAGGTATATTACTTCCGATGTTGAAAGAAAGTGTGGACCTACAGAATATGCACTTGCAAATGGAGCGGATGTTAACAGTAACAACGGCAACTGCTGGTGGTGGTTGCGCACCGCTGGTGAATATCAAAATTATGCCGCCTGCGTCGATACTGTCGGTGATGTCCTTGATTACGGTACCGCCGTCGACATCGATGATATTGCCGTCCGACCCGCTATGTGGATAACTATCGGCTGATAACAATATAATATATTTAAAAACTGTGATGTGATTTTGTCGCATCGCAGTTTTTGATTTGTGTTGCAAATTCAGTTTTGCAGAGTTCTTTTACCTCCTTAGAAAAGGAGGTGGCAGACCGTAAGGTCTGACGGAGGATTGATTTTAAATTTTCCAACCCTCAGTACTACGGACAGCTCCTTTGCAAAGGAGCCCAATAAGGAAAGTAATAGTCTGCGACGCAGAAATATAATCCTATGTCATTCTGAACGCAGTGAAGAATCTTTTATATGTACTTTTGCATAAGCGAACAAATTAAAATCAATCTCGTAGGGCGTGACGCTTGCGACACGCCGTGGATTTATCGCGATTTTGTAGGGGAGAATATTATGTTTTCATTAAGAATTGCATAAAATTTGGGGGCAGATATTATGTCTGTTGTTTGGATTTTTGAATCGCGTGGAAATGAGCCTCCGTTTTATCAAACAAAAAACACAGGAAAGCCTATTCTTGTTCCTGTGTCAGTTTAAACTATTCAATTCGAGTATATCATCTGCGCTGATTTTATAAAACTTACAAAGCTTGATAAAATCCTCTATGGATAATTTGGCGCGGCGTTTTTCAATATGGTCATATCCTTGCTGAGATTTATGAATAACGGCGGCAACTTCTTTTTGTGAAAGGTCATTGTCAATTCTCAATGCAATCAATTTATCGAGATAATCCATATCCTCACCTCAAACGAATTATATAATACTCTGTTTTTGAGTATTGACAAATACTCAAAGATTGAGTAAAATAATCAAGGAATTTTACATTCTATTCTATTTTTGGAGGTTTAAAAATGAAAAATAAGATGTTAAAAACTTTTGTGGCAGTAATACTGTCCCTCTCATTTGTACTGAGCTTTGCGGCGTGTTCGTTTGACGGCTCATCCGGAGATTCAGTAAAGGAAGACTTAGGTGCTGGAACCTCTGAAGAGATTCCCGTAAAAGTCTATGATTATTCGGATTCAAAAGTTGGGGATTACATAAAGCTTGGTTTATACGAGCAGGATGATAATGTTTCTAACGGCAAGGAAGAAATTGAATGGTTAGTCCTTGATATTCAAGGTGATAAAGCTCTTATAATCAGTAAGTATGCTCTGGATAGTCAGTCGTATCACAAAGAATTTATAGAAGTAACATGGGAAACATCCACTCTTAGACATTGGTTAAATAATGATTTTTTGAATTCGGCCTTTTCAAACAGCGAGCAGGGTCGAATTGTTGCAACAACGGTAACAAATACTAACTCAAACAATGAATCTATCAATGATACGCAAGACAGAATTTTTTTACTCAGTAAGTATGAAGCAAGTCAATATTTTTCCTCGGATGAAGAGAGAAAATGTGCGCCAACAATCTTTGCCGCAAATCATGGTGTTCGTCAATATGAAAATTATACAGCCGATGGTGAGGGCTGCTGTTATTGGTGGCTACGCTCACCGGGAATCTATAATAGTTGGGCTGCCGGTGTAGGTAGTAGCGGTATAGTTGGTTACCGTGGGAACAATGTTAAACTTGGTTACAATGCTGTTCGCCCCGCTATGTGGATAACTATCGGCTGATAACAATATAATATATTTAAAAACTGTGATGTGATTTTGTCGCATCACAGTTTTTGATTTGTGTTGCAAATTTGGGTTTGCAGAGTTCTTTTACCTCCTTAGAAAAGGAGGTGGCAGACCGTAAGGTCTGACGGAGGATTGATTTTAAATTTTCCAATCCTCAGTACTACGGACAGCTCCTTTGCAAAGGAGCCCAATAAGGAAAGTAATAGTCTGCGACGCAGAAATATAATCCTATGTCATTCTGAACGCAGTGAAGAATCTTTTATTTTTTTCAAGATCACGATAAAGCCGTAAAATAACATAAATTAACGGTCTGTCGCAAAGCGTCGAACCATAAGAACCGCGATTCGGTCGACTTAACAGGAGACATATTATGTCTGCTTTTGAACCTAAAAAACACCCGCAGATTTGCATCTGCAGGTGTCAGGATGGTCAATGGTTAGCAACCACAGCCGTTGTTGTTGAGGAAGCCGTTGTTGTTACAACCGCAGTTGTTATTGCAACCGCAGTTGTTGTTGCAACCGCAACCACACTCAGAGAATAAAAGGATGATTATAAGGAGAAATACCCAGTTATTGCAGCAACCCATGTCGTGACCTCCTTTCGGATTGGGGCGAAAACTGTTGTTCTGCGCCCTACACTAACATTCTATGTGCCGCATATTTTTTCGTGATTGTCCGATAAAAATTATTTCTTTATAATTTTGTTATAATATAGGAATATCTGTTTCAGGTATATTATATTTATCTGTAACCGTTATTCCGTTTTTTATAAGAAAGTCGATCTCATGCTCGTTGTTTGTATAAAATCGATATATTTCTTCATGTGAACAACTTTCAAAAATGTATTTACCGTTTTTATAAAAGCCGATGTCTTCGACACATTCGGGATAATTCCATTTTGTTATATCTTTTTTATTTTTGATATAAGATTTCAACGCACCGCTTTTTAAATTCGATACATAAACCTGCTTTTCGTTACCTGAAGAAATCCCGTAACTGCAGGTTGAAAATACCCTTTTAAAATCGGGTTTAACTAAAGCTTCAAACTTTCTGATTTTTTCTGCATATTCTCTGTCGTCTTCATCAATAGAATTTTCTGTAGCTAACTTTGTATATGTAAAAGCATTACTTTCGGAAAGCAGATACTCTATGAATTTTATGTATGTCTCACCCTGCAAAGAGCTTCCGTTAATATAGCAAACTATACAATTCTTCATATTTGATCCTTTCTTTATTGCAAAAATAGTTAGACAAACTCGAACTTGTATGACAAAAACGGCGGGAATCGATTCCGCCGTTAAACTTTATTCAATCTCCGCAATGCAGAAATCACCGTCTGTTGCCGTTACCTTTGCTGTAACGACCTTGCCGCAAGGGTGTGAGCCGATGACCTTGACGGGTGTATAATTTTTTGTATAGCCTTCGGTGAATTGCTCGTCGTGTCTCGTCTCAAGAAGCACTTCAACGGTCTTTCCGATCTGAGATTTAAGAAAGCTCTGCCTGATTTTCTCTGTTTCTTCAATCATAATACGGCTTCGCTTTTCCTTGACGCTCTTTTCAATCTGCTCCATTTTTGCGGCACGGGTGCCTTCTCTCGGAGAGTAGGGGAAAACATGAACCTTTTCAAAGCCGATTTCCTTTGCAAAGTTAACATTATCTGCAAAGTCTGCTTCGTTCTCGGTCGGAAAACCGACCATAATATCTGTCGTGATTGTTGTGTCAACGAAAGCTGAACGGAGCTTATCGCAAAGCTCTTTATATTCAGAGCTTGTATAGTGCCTGTTCATTGCCTTGAGCGTATTGTCGCATCCGCTCTGCAAGGAAATATGAAACTGAGGGCAGAATTTTTCGATCTTTGCGAGTCTTTCGATCACATCGTCCGTGATGTGGTCAGGCTCGAGCGAACCGAGGCGGATTCTTTGAAAATCCATTCCAGCCGCAAGCTCAACTGCATCGCAGATGCTAAGCCCGATGTCACTTCCGTAAGAGGAAAGATTGATGCCGACAAGAACGATTTCAATAAAACCTGCATCGCTCAGTGTTCGAAGCTCAGCTTCAAGCTCTTCAATAGGCTTTGAACGCACGCGGCCTCTTGAATAGGGGATGATGCAGTAAGAGCAGAATCGGTTGCATCCGTCCTCGATTTTGACGATTGCTCTCGTTCTCCCTTCAAATCCTGAAATTTTGTCACCTGCAAATTTATCGCCCGTTTCGTGGCTTTCGATTTCAATAATTCTTTGAGAGCAGGAAAAATATCTTTCTATAAGCTCGGGAAGACGAGTATTATTCTTGTTTCCGAGGACAATGTCAGCCTCTTTGAGCGCCTCTGCATCTTCAGGGAAAGCCTGAGGCATACAGCCCGTCAGCACAACGATGCTGTCGGGATTTTTTCTTTTGAAACGACGGACGGTCTGTCGCGTTTTTCTGTCGCTCTCAGCAGTGACCGTGCAGGAATTGATGACATATACATCAGCTTTTTCGTCCGGCGAAACAAGCTCAAATCCGCAGTTCATCATTCTTTCAGCCATTGCCTGTGATTCATATTGATTAACTTTACATCCTAGTGTAAAAAATGCGATTTTCATAAGTTAATCCTCCAATTATATAGGGTATCGGCATACGGGTTTCGAATGCCGACACCCTAACAATTATAATTCAAATCATTGCCGTATGCAAGAATAAGTTTTCTCTGCATATATATTTAGTTGAAACGGAGGTATTTTTCTATGAAACGAATTATGAGTGTTATATTGTGCATGACGGTGCTGTTTATGTCGTTCGCTGTTTTTGCGGCGGCAGAAGAGGGGATGCCAGTCGAGGTCAAGGCGAAGGCGGCTGTGCTTATGGATCAGACAACAGGCAAGGTGCTTATGCAGATGAATGCCCATGAGAAGCTTTATCCTGCATCGGTGACGAAGATAATGTCTCTCCTGCTTGTTATGGAGGCGCTTGACAGCAACAAAATCCGTCTGACGGATATGGTGACGACAAGTCCTGTAGCCGCATCAAAAGGTGGGTCGCAGATATGGCTCAAAGAGGGCGAGACGATGAGCGTCGATGAGCTTTTGAGAGCAACGGCCGTATACAGCGCAAATGATGCTTGTACGGCTCTCGGCGAATATGTTGCAGGCAGTGATGAAGCTTTTGTTGCGATGATGAATGACAGAGCCGCTGAGCTTGGAATGAAAAACACACATTTTGAAAATTGCACAGGTCTTGACGATGACGCGGAAAATCACCTTACAACGGCATATGACATTGCGCTTATGTCAAGAGAGCTGATGAAGCACGAAATTATTAAGGAATACACGACGATTTGGATGGATACACTGCGTGACGGTAAAACAGAGCTGGTCAATACAAATAAGCTCATCCGTTTTTATAACGGTGCAACGGGTCTTAAAACAGGAACAACCAATAAAGCCGGATGTTGCGTTTCAGCAACGGCAACAAGAGACGGAACAAGTCTGATTGCAGTTGTAATGGGTTCACAGAACAGTACCGACCGCTTTGAGGGTGCGAAGGCTATGCTTAACTGGGGGTTTGCGAATTATTCCTCGTCCGTTCTGCAGATTGAAAAAAGTCTAATTGCGGATGTCAATGTTATCAAAGGCGAGGAGAGAACAATAACTCCTCAGATTCCTCAGGTTACGCCCGTTCTTGTCCCAAAAGGAAGAGAAAAGGATATTGTGCAGGATGTTGAAATTGCCGCCGCGGTTGAAGCTCCGGTTGAAGAGGGGCAGACTCTCGGCACCGTAACGATAAGCCTGGACGGCGAGGTGATAGGGAAGTATAATTTAACCTCACCGAAGTATGTTGACTGCCTGACTTTTAAAACAGTTTTTTGTCGATTGTTGGCTGTTCTATGTAAGAATTGAGCTGATTTTAACGAAAATTACATTAAAAATTACTAAATAATACTTGAAAAACAGGTTGTAATAGGTTAGAATATATATAAATAATCGGTATCTATACATCGGAGGCACTAAGTTACAATGGCAGTTAAACTCAACACAAAATATGTGGCATCATTCTTGCCCGAAAATTCACTTGAAAGCATCAAGACAGAGGTTCTCGTTGCTCACGATGCACTCAATAATGCAACAGGAAAAGGAAGCGACTTCTTAGGCTGGCTCGCTCTTCCCGAAAATTATGATAAAGAGGAATTTGCTGAAATCAAGAAAGCGGCTGAGAAGATAAGAAACGATTCTGAAGTTCTTATCGTTATCGGTATCGGCGGTTCATATCTCGGTGCTCGTGCAGCGATTGAATTCATCAAGTCTCAGAATTATAATCTTCTTCGCAAGGGCGCTCCCGAAATCTATTTCGCAGGTAACACTATCAGCTCTGACTCTCTTAACGAGCTTGTCGAGATTATCGGTGACAGAGATTTTTCTGTTAACATTATCTCAAAATCAGGTACAACAACCGAGCCTGCAGTAGCTTTCAGAATTTTCCGCGATATGCTTGAAAAGAAATACGGCAAAGAGGAAGCTGCCAAAAGAATTTATGCAACGACGGACGCCCGTAAGGGTACTCTTAAGTCACTTTCCGATACGCTCGGATATAAGACATTTGTCGTTCCCGATGATGTAGGCGGTCGTTATTCGGTTCTTACTGCTGTCGGTCTTCTTCCGATTGCTGTTGCAGGAATTGATATTGACGCGATTATGAACGGCGCTGCAGATGCTATGAAGGCATACTCAGAAGGCGATCTTGAAAAGAATGATTGCTATAAATATGCAGCAATCAGAAACCTTCTCTACAGAGCAGGCAAGAAGATTGAGCTTATGGTAAGCTACGAGCCTTCCTTCACGATGATGAACGAATGGTTCAAGCAGCTCTTCGGCGAAAGCGAAGGCAAAGACGGCAAGGGCATTTTCCCTGCATCTGTTGTCTTCTCAACTGACCTTCACTCAATGGGTCAGTATATTCAGGAAGGTGAAAGAACTCTCTTTGAAACCGTTGTTGTTTTTGATAAGTCAAAGACAGAGGTTGAAATCAAAGAAGAGGAAGGCGATTTTGACGGCCTCAACTTCCTTGCAAATAAGAATCTTTCTTTTGTTAACAGAAAGGCTTTTGAAGGAACAATCCTTGCTCATACTGACGGTAATGTTCCCAATATGGTTATTGAAGTTGAAAAGATGGATGAATACAATCTTGGCTATCTTATCTATTTCTTCGAGAAAGCCTGCGCAATAAGCGGATATGTTCTCGGCGTTAACCCCTTTGATCAGCCGGGCGTTGAAAGCTACAAGAAGAATATGTTTGCTCTTCTGGGCAAACCGGGCTATGAGGACAGAAAAGCTGACCTCGAAGCAAGACTTAATTAATCAGGTTAAAATTTCGTGAAATACACGGATTTTAAAATATAAGAAGGAGGATATACTTATGGTATCTCTTATTTTAGGCAAAAAAGGTTCAGGAAAGACAAAGCGTTTGATCGAAAAAGTTAATGAGGCTATTGAAAAGTCAAACGGCAATGTAGTATGCGTTGAAAAGCAGCCGAAGCTCACTTACGACGTAAACTATCGTGCTCGTCTTATTGATACAGACCACTACTGCGTAAGCGGTTACGATGCATTTTACGGTTTCCTTTGCGGTATCTGCGCAGGTGACCACGACATCACAGATGTACTTATCGATGCAACTCTCAGAATCGGTTCTCGTGACTATAATGAGCTTGCAGTTTTCCTTAAGAAGGTTGATGAACTCAGCAAGAATCATGTTGAAGAGAAGAACTTTATCTTCACAGTTTCAGCTGATGAAGCTGATCTTCCTGCTGAAATCTTTGAATTCTGCAAAAAACTTTGATTTAAAACTAAAAAAATTAGAGATTAACTGTTGACAAATGTCACTTCTGATTATATAATAATCGGTGCATGACATTTGAGGTGAAGGGTAATCTATGTTTTTTATTGAGCTTGAACCTGTCTTTAATAATGAAGGCTTTTCCCGCAAGGTGAATTTTACACTCGATATGAGCGACTGTTATTTCAACGGTGGCTTTCCATTCAAAGAGAGTGTGGTCATCAGCGGAGAGGTTAAGAACTCAACTGACATTGTCAGCCTTATGGCTTCGGCGGAATTTACCTTGAACCTTGCCTGCGACAGATGTGCGAAGGAATTTGAACGCACATTTACTGTTCCGATTGAGCACGTGTTGGTTACGGAGCTTAATGATGACGACAACGATGATTTTATCGTTATTGACTCTTTTCATTATGACATCGAACCACTCGTCAGTGAGGATATTTTGTTGTCCTTGCCCATGAAGGTACTTTGCAGGGAGGACTGTGTCGGTATCTGTCACCGATGCGGAAAAGACTTGAATGACGGCCCCTGTGACTGCGGCAGGGATTATGATCCCAGATGGGATGCTTTGCAGCAGTTGCTGGA
>JAGAVE010000016.1 GCA_017942105.1 Clostridia bacterium
AGACTCGTCCTCGTCTGTGTATCCGTTACCGCCTGATGTTGAAGAATTGCTACCGCCTGAACTTCCGGAATTTCCGGAGTTACCTGAACTGCCACCGGAATTCAAATTACTGATAAGATCAAGTGCTGTTGTACGGTTCGGGTCAAGAACAATATTGGTTTCGCCATACAAAGCACGCTGGAGTTTCTGAGCACACGATGCGTAATCAACAACCCATGCCCAATGACCATTTATTTTGGTAGATGCTCTGTCAACATAGTCTTCGTTCGGCAATGTAATCTCAGTCATATTATATTTCATCCAACCTTCAGCATAAGCCTGTGCAATAAGTGCAAAAACTTCAGACTGAGTATAACCAGTTGTTAAATAAGGAGAAACAAGAGTGAACGCATTGAGAAGCTGCCCTTTTGAAGCAGACTTAGCACTGTCAATAAGCGACTTGATTATTGAACGCTGTCTTCTCGTTCTGCTTATATCACTATCGGCATCACACTTTCTGATTCGGCTGTAAATAAGCGCCTGATCACCATTCAGAGTTGCCGTACCATAAGGGAATTTTTTATGAGAGGATGTTCTTCTGATGTAATTAGCCTCATACTCCTGAACATCAACGGTTACACCGCCGAGAGCATCAATAAGCTTCGGGAAAGAAACAAAGTCAACAGCAATAAACTGATCAATTTCGATTTTATAGTTATTCTCGATTGTATTCAGAAGTGTTGTAGGTCCGCCGTAACTGTATGCAGAGTTCAATTTGAAATAGTGATCATAGGATGGGCCATCCTTATTTTTTTTAAGAGACATATATGTCCAACTGTCACGAAGCAAGGAAACAAGCGTAATTGTTTTTGTTTTCTTGTTGATCGATACAAGCATCATTATATCAGAACGACCTGCATCTGACTTGCCCGTTTCACTATCAACACCACACAGAAGAACATTAATTACATTCTTGCTGTACATCTTTTCTCCACCGTTATTGGCCCAACGGTAAAGAAACTCATTAAGCGAATTAGCGTCGACATCGCCCATTTCAGTCCAGTTATGATCTTCTTCAACAACCTGATCAGTGTGAGGATCATTATAAAAATAACCATCAGCGCCATAGTTGCCTTTACCTGTTACGATATAAAGATACGCAAGACCACCACCCAAAACAAGAAGAATTGCGATTACAAGCAGCAAAGCGATAATCTTGATATTCCTGCAATGATTACGAGTAAAGAAATTGCCTTTCTTCTTTTTAGTTCGCGTTCCACCTTCCGAATAATTTTCATCGTGCTTATTTTCTTTAGTTTTTCTTTTTTTACTTTTCGAGCTGTTCATGTTCTCATCTGCTTCGTTAATGTCATTTACCGGTGCCGAATTTTTTCTAATATAGACATCTCCGGAACCTTCTTCACGAGGTTTCATATAAAAATCTGCATTACCTTCACTGTAAGAAGAAATGTCTTCAAACTCAAGAATTTCTTTTTGCTTTTCAGACTCGATGGAATCATCAGCATAATGCTCATACTTCTTATTAAAATCAGCAAGGTCTAAATACTCATCATTATTCTTATCAGACATATTGAACACAACTCCTTTCAACAAATTGACACAAAATATTACTTAAAAATCCTGAAGCGAACAATTAAAACTATTGTTCGCTTCAGATTCATAAATATTCCACTTAGTTTTTAGGTTCAATCTTTCCGTAAAGATTGGTACCAACAGAATCTGAACGCGGTGCACGTGCCGGCTGAGCAGCAACTGAAGATTTCTGATTATTTCTTCCTCTGTAATCGTTTCTGCGAGAACCCCTGTGACCAGGATTGGTTGCGCTGAAACCTTCAGCAAGAGTTATAACAACTCTTCTGTCACTTTCTGAACCAACAGAATGTGACTCAACACCCTCAATTTCCTGTATCGTTGTATGGATAATTCTTCTCTCATACGGATTCATAGGATCAAGAGAAACATTACGACCGTGCTTCTTAACCCTTGCCGCATTCTTTTTAGCAAGCTCTCTGAGAGTTTCTTCTCTTTTCTCTCTATAGTTGCCTGCATTAATTGAAACTCTCTTATAGCCATCGCTGCCTTTGTTGATAACAAGCCGTGTAAGATACTGGATTGCATCGAGAGTTTCACCGCGACGACCAATTATATAGCCATAGTCATTACCGCAATCAAGCTGTGCAACAACACCTTCATCATCCTCTGAAACGGAAATTTCGACATCACCGACTCCCATACCTTCAAGGATAGAACGAATATATTTCTCAGCTTTCTTTGAAGCTTCGCCAACATACATTTCCTTTGCAGGAGCTTCAACTTTTTCTACCTTTGTTTCCTGAACTTTTTCTTCACGCTTTTTTTCTTCCTGCTTCTTAACAGGCTTCTGCGCGGGTTTTGATTTTTCTACTTTATTCTGCTTTTTAGGAGCAGCTTTAACTTCATCGGGAATCTCATAATAAGCTCTTGCTTCCGCAAGAGAACCGCCAAAAAGACCAAGTGTCTTTTTCTTTGCCATTTTTATAAGCTCAACCTGAACATCGGCATCCCAAGGGGCATTGAGCTGAGCCTTAGCGGCTTCAATCGCCTCTTCATTAGTTGAACCTTTACCAAAGGCTTCTTTTAACAATGGGTTCACCACCTAAAAATATTATACACATCAATAAGAAACAAATGTGTCGATTTTCTGAATTATTTGTTAATACGCTTAACGCTGTCTTCTCTTGAGCGTCTTTCAATCGTTTCTTTAATCATATCTTTTGCAACATTCTTCTGAGGCGCAAAAACCTTGCGAAGAACAACAGACTGCACCATAGCGACAACATTCGAAACAATCCAATAAACACCGATACCGCAAGGGAACATCGTCGTAAACCATACAGACATCAGCGGCATAAAAATCATCATACAACCGCTACCTGGAGCCTTTGCACCGGGATTGGCTTTCTTCTGCTGGAGCTGTGATATATAAGCACTTGCAAGAGAAGTAAGACCAGACAAAACAGGAATAACTGCATATTTAGATTTAAAGTCAGGCTGAACACCAAGCTCTAAACTAAAGAAAACAAATCTGCCTTTTTCAACAAAGCTTGCAACCTTCTGCATTGCTTCTGCAGAAACACCTTCAATGCCAGCCTTGAAATAATCCTGAAACTTATCAAAATTCTGAATAAGATAGAGAGGATGATAGATTTCAGTCTTACCGATATTAAGCCCTGTTTCACTTGCCATTTTTGAAAAAGCATCAACAAGAAGCTCTGAAGTTTCTTTATCAAGACCGATAGCATAGCGCAACGGATTGTAAAGAACTCCGAAAAGACCGATAATAAACGGCATCTGGATGAGCAACGGAACACAACCTGCAGACATAGGATTATAACCCTCACGAGCGTAGAGGTTCTGTGTTTCCTCCTGAATCTTCTGAGGATTTCCTGCGTATTTTTCCTGAATTCGTCTTAATTTCGGAGCGAGGCGCTGTTGCTTTGCCATGCCCTTCTGCTGTTTGATCGTTGTCGGTAACATTATCATTCGCGCAAAAATAGTAAAAAGTATAATAGCTACACCGTAGCTTCCTAAGTTGCCGCTGAAGCCGTCAACAATACTGTAGAAAAACAGCATTACATATCCGAATACGGGGCTTATAACATCATATAAAAACTCGTAAATAGCATTCACAGCATTCAAACTCCTTTAAGATTTGCGACCCTTTTCTTTTTTCTGAGGCACAGGGTCATAACCTCCCTTGAACAATTGGTTGCACCTGAGCAACCGACCTAACGCCATAAATGAACCCTTAAGGGCTCCATGGACTTGAATAGCTTCAACCGCATAATGAGAACAAGTCGGATAATACCTGCACATCGGCGGCAGATGCGGGGAAATATGCTTTTGATAAAACCTGATAATTCGGATAAGGCTATTTTTCATTTTTTATCACGCCTGCTTTATTTAATTGCTGAAGCATAATTCTTTTAATATCTGTGCTTTTCATTTTAATCGTCCTTGTACGGGCGACAAAAACAAAATCAAAATGCCCTCCTAACATAGGAGAAACATCCCGAAACGCCGCGCGAATTATCCGCCGGCAACGGTTTCTTTCAACCGCATTTCCAATTTTTTTGCTTGTTGTAATACCCATACGGCAAATTCCCGCGCGGTTATTCTTTAAAACATAAGTAACCAGCGCAGGATCCGAGTATGATTTTCCTCTGCCGTAAGCCCTTCGGAAATCGCTATTTTGCTTTAATACTTCAAATTTCATATCGGGCAAAAATATCAAATCCGTTCAACGGTGGGTACAACCCCAAAATTAATAAGTCAACTGCTTTCTGCCCTTAGCTCTTCTGCGAGCAAGAACCTTGCGGCCGTTTCTGTCAGCCATTCTTTTGCGGAAACCGTGTTCCATCTTTCTGTGACGCTTCTTGGGCTGATATGTTCTCTTCATAATTCTGACCTCCGTTTCAAAACGAGAAAATTTCGGATTATCCGATTAATTACACTATTTCACCTTATCTGAATTAGTGCCTACAGACCAATATTATATATCAATATTATCCATATGTCAATGATTATTTTTCTACATATTGATGAAAATTAAAACAAAACCGCAAAAACAAGAAGAGACACCCCAAAGGCATCTCTTCGATAATTTATTTGTTTTTTGTTTTTGACAACATTCTTTGGATGGCTTTTACAATCTCGACAAGAGGAATTATCGAAATACCGAGAGCAAACGCAATTCCGTATTCTTCAAATCCAATTACCTCGAATTCAAATGCTCTTGCAAGGAAAGGAATTTCAATTACAACAGTAGTCAGAACAAGTGCAAGAGCTGCAGCTCCGAGAAGCCACTTATTCTGCTTTTTCATTGCGAAGATACTGCCTCTCTGTGAACGCATATTGAAGCTCTGGAAAATCTCAGCAAGGCTCATCGTAAGGAATGCCATTGTCATACCGTGGCCACTTTCAATATTAAATGCCCAAGTTCTCGTTTCAAGAAAATGACCTATAAAGTACGATACAAGAGTCAGAATAGCAACAAATGCACCCTGATATGCTACATCCAAACCAACGCCGCCCGCGAAAATTCCCGCTTTAGGATCACGCGGTGCTTTTTTCATTGAATCTGCTTCTCCGTGTTCCATTCCGAGAGCAAGTGCCGGAAGGCTGTCCGTAATAAGGTTAATCCAAAGCATATGAACCGGTTTAAGAACCGTAAAGCCCAGAATAGTTGCAACAAAAACACTTATAACTTCAGCAAGATTTGAAGAAAGAAGGAATTGTATTGCTTTTCTGATATTAGCATAAATCTTTCTGCCCTCACCTACTGCCGCAACGATAGTTGCAAAATTATCATCGGCAAGAATCATATCTGCAACATTCTTTGTTACATCAGTTCCCGTGATACCCATACCTATACCGATATCAGCAGATTTTATGCTGGGTGCGTCATTGACACCGTCACCCGTCATAGCGGTAACTTTTCCGCGGTTCTTCCACGCATTTACGATACGAACCTTATGCTCGGGCTGTACTCGTGCATAAACGCTGTACTTGTCAATTACTTTATCTAGCTCTTCATCACTGAGTTTATCGAGTTCCTGACCCATAATCGCCTGAGACGGGTCATCAAGGATTCCAAGTTCAGAAGCGATAGCAACAGCCGTATCAATATGGTCACCGGTAATCATAATAGCACGGATTCCTGCGCCCTTACATTCTTCAACAGCAAGCTTGACTTCAGGTCTTACGGGGTCAATCATACCGGAAAGACCGATAAAAATCATATCCTCTTCAAGAGCGGACGGCTCAAAGCTTTCAAGCTTTGAGGTGTATTCTTTATAAGCACCTGCCAGAACGCGCAACGCCTTGTCAGCCATTCCTTTATTAGTCTTTCTAATCTCATCTCTGTGTGCTTCAGTCATCGGCACAACACCGTTTTCAGTGAGAATAGAAGTACATCTCTTGAGAATTTCATCCGGAGCACCCTTAGTATATTGTACAAAACCACCGTCAATTGAATGAACCGTACTCATCATTTTTCTCATCGAGTCAAACGGTGCTTCGCCTACACGAGGAGCAATCTTCTTAAGCTGATTTTTATTAAGGTTAACCTTATAAGCATAGTTAACCAACGCAGCTTCAGTAGGTTCACCAACTGCTTCACCTGCATCTTCATCAATCTCTGCATCCGTACAAAGACACATTGCTTTAGCAAGTAATTCATCATTATCTGAATGATTTTCAACAACAGTCATCTTATTCTGAGTTAGAGTACCTGTTTTATCCGAACAGATAATCTGTGCGCAACCGAGTGTCTCAACAGCGGTAAGCTTACGGATAACAGCATTGCGCTTTGCCATTTTAGTTACACCGATAGAAAGCACAATCGTAACAACAGCCGCAAGTCCCTCAGGTATAGCCGCAACAGCGAGACTGACTGCAACCATAAATGTATCTATGATAACTTCCGGGGTAAATTCGCCCGCCTTAATGACGCCTACGGCAAACATAACAACACATATACCAAGAACAAGCCAGGTAAGGATTTTACTGAGACCTGCAAGCTTTTTCTGAAGAGGAGTCTGCTCTTCCTGAGCAAGAGTAAGAGCATCCGCAATCTTACCCATTTCCGTGTTCATACCTGTTCCGCAAACCACTACGGTTCCGCGTCCGTAAACAACGGTACTACCCATATAAACCATATTCTTACGGTCACCGAGAGGAACATCCTTTTCAGAAGAAAGAGTATCAGCCTTTTTAACAACCGGTACGGATTCACCCGTCAAAGCACTTTCTTCAACCTTCATTGATGCGCATTCAAGGATTCTGGCATCAGCAGGAACGGCGTCGCCTGCTTCGAGAAGAACAATATCACCGGGGACAAGATCTTCACTGTGAATAACCACAAGTTTACCATCTCTCAGGACTTTCGAGTTTGCGGCAGTCATTGTTTTCAAGGCTTCAATTGCTTCTTCAGCCTTACTTTCCTGAATAACGCCAAGCACAGCATTGAGGATAACTACAAACAGAATAATGAAAACATCGGCAAACGACTCACCTTCCCAGAACGCGGTAATGCCCGAAAGAGCCGCCGCCACAATAAGGACAATGATCATCGGATCCATCATCTGCTTGAAAAATTTTACAATAAGGCTTTCTTTTTTGCCTTCTGCAAGCTTATTTTTGCCGTGTTCGGCAAGTCTTTTTTCAGCTTCAGCAGTACTGAGGCCTTCTTTGACAGCCTTAAGCTCGTCAAGCACCGAGCTGCTGTCCATTGAGTAGAACTTCATCGAGAAATCTCCCTTCAAAAAATAGAAAAATAAAAAAACCAAGAAACAGCAAGCTGTAACTTGGTCTTGAATCCATAAGAACTCAGCACAGCTTTGCTGCACATGAGTCTCGTTTATTAAGATATGCCAGGCCGAAGCCGTGTGCTTGTTGACATATCAACACTATCGTGTAAACTACTCCCTCATGGGTGGTTATTTGAATGTATTTTACCAAATAATTTCAAATATGTCAACAGAGATATATTAAACATCTGTAAAATAAAAATTACAAACAAAAACCTCCTATGGTAGTTTTTAAAATTCTACCATAGGAGGTTATTTCATTATACGTTTATAATGTATCACTTCAGAATTTTGAATTTTCCGATTATCGGCAATTCTTTTGCTTTACCGCCGAGGGCATTAACGATACCGATAACCGCAAGAATAGTAATTATAATACCCGCGATTGGAGCAATTATCCAGCCAA
>JAGAVE010000086.1 GCA_017942105.1 Clostridia bacterium
CAGATTTTTAATGCCTGTCTTAAATCGTCTCGTAGGGCGTGACGCTTGCGACACGCCGTAAAATAGCGCAGAATTAACGGTTCGTCGCAGAGCGTCGAACCCTACGAACCACGATTCGAGCGACTTCGTAAGGGAACATATTATGTTCCCGTTAAAATAATTCGAAAACCACGGGCAGATAATATCTGCCCCTACGAACACGACTTAATATAAGCAAGTAGGGAATGAGTTGCCCATCCCGAAAAAAGCACAAATCTCGGTACGGGAAACCCGTATCCTACCAACACAGATTTAAATTGTGCGTATCAAATCATCCCTGCAAACCCGAATTTGTCGGGATGAAGGATTTTGAAAAGCGCATAACTAAGTTTTTAAAAAGAGATAACCCTGCAACAGGCAACGCGCTTATTGCAGGGTTTCGTACTTTTGTTGTTTATTTTGTAAATTTGATGTTTGTCCAGGAATCAACATCGCACTGTCCATAGTACGATGCACCTCCCGGTCCGCCCGATGATCCAAAAGACTGAGCTACTACCGTTCCGTCAGACTTAACACCTACTATATGATAATCTCCTGCTGCTATAGCTACTATGTCAGTCCACTTTTCTCCGCCTTCAAATTTTGCTGAATTGTAATCCGCCGCAACCACTGTACCGTCAGATTTTAATCCCAAGGTTATTCCGTCACAGCTTGTATTTATTGCAACTATATCTTTCCAGCCTGACAAATCTTCGTTGTAGTATTCCGTTGCAACTACCGTTCCGTCCGAACGAATACCTATAATATAATCTTCCTCTGTGTAAACGGCAACAATGTCAGTCCACTTTTCAGCTTCTGCCTTACCGTAATCGCTATCCTCTCTGACAACAGTTACAACGACTGTACCATCCGACTTCAGACCTACCGTAAGATATTCTCCTGCCGAAACAGCTACGATATCATTCCAACCCTCAACATCACCCTGACCGTAGTCTTCTTCTAAAAGCTTCGTAGAAACAACCGTTCCGTCAGATTTCAGTCCTACGGTGTGAAACTGTCCTGCAGAAACAGCTATGATGTCCGTCCAGGTGTTTACATCGCACTGACCGCAGTCATTTTTACCTGTCGCAACAACCGTTCCGTCTGACTTAAGTCCTACAGTATGATAATACCCTGCAGAAACAGCTATAACTTCTCTCCATCCGTTCACATTGCACTGTTCATAGTTGTTTTCACCTGTTGCAACAACCGTTCCGTCAGACTTAAGCGCAACCGTATGCGCATATCCTGCTGAAATCAATTTGTTTTGATTAGCAGATTTCCCGTTACTTGTGCCGACTTCTGCTTCACCATCCGCATTTCCCTCTTCGTTTCCTCCGCAAGCGGCAAGGCTGAGGATCAACACGAGCGAAAGCAACAGCGCCAACAATTTTTTCATTTTCCCTTTTTTCATCTTTTTTACCTCCATAAAATAAAAAGTGCGCAGCCGAGGCCACGCACGAAAAATGCATAGCTCCGATTGCTGCGACGCAAGTTTCGGCACCATCTATGAGTATGCTGAAACAGAGTATGCATTTTTACCGTGTAAAAACACAAACTCATAAATGTGCCAATATTCACTTGCGTCGCAAGATTATTTTAACATAATAATATATTATTTGCAATAAAAAAACAGCAGAAACCTCAATCGAAGCTTCTGCTGCAAAATCAATATAATTATCTGTTAAGGATAAGCTTTGTAAGCTCAACGGGTTCAACGATTGTGTCGCCCTTGTAAACTCTCATATTACCTGAAGCGATTTCGTCGATGAGGATAACTTCGCCGTTGTTGTAACCGAACTCAAACTTGATATCCCAAAGATCAAGACCGATTGTCTTAAGGTCATCAGCAACAATCTTAGTAATCTTAAGAGTCTGCTCCTTCATGCTCTCGAAAAGATCGGGAGTCATAACACCGAGAGCTGCAAGGCCTTCGCCTGTAACAAGGGGATCGCCCTTCTCATCGTTTTTGAATGTGCACTCAACATAGCCACCTTCAAGAACTGTACCATCCTCGATATATTCGCCGTATCTGCGGATGAAGCTACCTGTTGCAACGAGACGGCAGATAACCTCAAGACCGTGACCGAAAACTGTTGCAGGAAGAACTTCCATTGTTGCGTTATCAATATCTGCAGAAACATAATGAGTCTTGATGCCTGCATCCTTGAGCATTTCGAAATAATAAACTGATGTTTCAAGATTTGCCTTTCCGATACCCTCAATGGTAAGACCTACACTGTTTTCGCCGGGATCAAAAACGCCGTCTTTACCTGTGCAGTCATCCTTGAACTTAAGCATTACATTGCCGTTTTCAAGCTTATAAACGTCCTTTGTTTTACCTTTGTACATAATTTCCATGGTTTCAATCTCCTTTATCCATTTAGAGTTTAAGAAAAGCAATTCTATATACATTTCTTACACGAAAAAGAATATCACTTTTGATTTTTCTTGTCAATAAAATTTAAAATACGATATTGTAGAAATAATACGGATTCAGAAAAAATTTTTTATGCAACTAGTCATATGAACTCTTTACTTTTTGACAAACGCTGCATTTAGTGGTATACTTTAATTACCAAAGTACAAATGAGGTGACTAACTATGGCAATTATTGCAATTCTCAGCGACATTCCCCTTTACATCGCTCAGTTTATTTCAGAGCTTACGGGCGCTGATATGTCCGGTCTCGTTGACGGCTTCAACAGCTTCTTCGCAGGAATCATCGAGGCTATCGAGGGCCTTCTCGCATAAGCTGACATCTGTATCAGGAAACGCCTTGATTGAGGCGTTTCTTTTTTTGCAAGTACAAGCTTTTAAACGACAAAAATATGCTCACTTTTTTTTGCAACTTTTTCGCGGCAAATGTTTCCAAAATGTTGAAATAATCAATCGCGATATGTTAGAATAAAAGACAAATCATACAATTTGTTTGAGGAGTGTATCAAAATGAAAAAAGCATTAAAAAAGATAGTTGCTCTTTGCCTTTGCATCGCTCTGCTTGCCTCCGCAACTCTTTTCAACGCATCTGCCGCTGAAAAGAAATACACGGACTGCAACGGTGAATGTCAGTACTATCCTACCATCATCGTGCCGGGTCTCGGTCAATCGAACACCTGGGTAGTTGATGACAACGGCGATTATATACTTGACGAGGAAGGCAATAAGGTTACAAGCTTCCCTGCTTACATAGAGCTTGATAAGGTTATAGGCAGAATTCTCGTCCCCGCTCTTCTTTCTCTTGTTACTCAGAAGGATGTCGGACTGACTGAAGCTGCTTCTGATGTTATCAATCTTATCTTCGGTATCAACACCTGCGATGAGAACGCAAAGACGAGCAAAAATGTTGTAACCGAGAGATATCCGTACCCTGCATCTGAGTATCAGGATTTCGAAGCTGAAGAGGTTTTCGGCCATGTTCCGTTCAATCTTTATGAGACAGAACAGCCCTATGACCATATGTATTATTTCGGATACAATTCATTTGGAAACCATATTGATGTTGTTAACGAGCTTTACGATTTCATTCAGATGGTTAAGGAACAGACAGGTCATGATAAAATCAACCTCGTTCCTCTCAGCCAGGGTGCTTCTCTCGTAAGTGCTTTGCTTGATTATAAGCCCGATGTTCACGATGACCTTCATAAAATCATCTTCGTTGTTCCCGCAATCGACGGTTCAACAATCATCGGTGATGTTTTCAACGGCAGAATCTCTTTCCTTAACAAAGAATACCTTTATAACGGCTTCTTCGGTGAGCTTGGTCTTCTTGATAAAGGTACAGCAGCTCTCGTTGAAATGCTTCTGCGCATTCTCCCTGACGAGGTCATCACTTCAGCTCTTGAAGCCGCGGTTAACACTCTTGTTACCGATGTTATGACAACGAGCACAGGTATGTGGGCTCTCTGCCCGTCAGGAGATTACCCGACGGCCGCAGAAAAGTACCTTTCCTCTCCTGAAAAAGCAAGCATTAAAGCTCAGACCGACAGATACTATCAGGCTCAGCTCAATGCTCACGACAACATTCAGAAGCTTGTTGACAACGGCGTTCAGGTCTTCTGCTTCGTTGAATACAACACACCTATGATAAATGTCGGCGAGACATGGAACTCTCAGAACGCTGACTATATCATCCAGACAGATTCAACTTCAATGGGTGCTCATTTTGCAAATGTCGGCGAGACCCTTCCCGAAGATTATGTTCAGCAGAACACACACTGCGATGACCCTACTCACAACCACATTTCTCCCGACAGAGTTGTTGACGCATCAGCAGGTCTTCTTCCGGATACAACATTCTATTTTGAAGGTCAGCGCCACGATTTGACGGCAAGAAACGATGTTATTCTTAAGCTTGCTCTCAATCTTATCGAAAGCGACAGAATTCAGGATGTTTACTCACTTCCGGAATTCCCGCAATTCAACGGTGCAAGAAGCTCTGAGAAGCTCGTTATCCTTGTTGAAGATGCAAAGAAAATCGATCCCTCTACCCTCTCTGCAGAAGATGCCGCAGAGCTTGCGGCTGCTATAGCTGAAGCTGAGAAGGTTATCGACAATACTATCGCTATTGAGGGTGAAGTCGAAGCTTCGGAAGCAAGAGTTACTGCCTGCCTCGTTAAAGCAGGAGTTATGGAAGCACCCGAAGAAGGCGGAGTTTCACTTGATATCTTCACTCAGATAAGCCCGTGGTTCTATGAAAAATTCGGTACAGAAGGCTATTCAGAGCTTATTATCACCTTTACAGCCAAAGTTCTCAACACGGTTGTAGGAACTATTATTAGTTTTTTCTGATTATTAAAACATCGGCGGATGCTTCGGTGCATCCGCCTTTATTTTATACATTCATTTGTATTTGACAAAAAACTGAATATCATTTAAAATTATAAAAAAGTAATTCAGGAGGTTAATTATGAAAAAAGCAACGAAGCTTTTCTCTTTACTTTTGGCAATTATTATCTGCGCTTCAGTCTGTTTAGTCCCTGTTTCTGCGGAAAGCGGCGCTGACAGAGTAGTTGAGCAGGACAGATTTGTTACTGATTATCCGTACATTTTTGTTCACGGCATGGGCGGTTGGTCACCCACAAACAAATTTTACAGTATGTCCCCTTACTGGGGCGGCGGACTCTCACTTTCTGACACTGACCTTATCACTATGCTTAACGATCAGGGAATTGAGGCTTATGCTCCCGCTGTCGGCCCTCTGAGCAGTGCCTGGGACAGAGCCTGCGAGCTTTACGCTCAGCTCAAGGGAACAACCGTTGACTACGGCGAAGCTCATTCCAAAGCTCACGGACACGACAGATACGGCTTTACTTACGAGCCTATTATGGGCGAAAGCTGGAATCTTGAAGACAAAATAAACCTCGTCGGTCATTCATTCGGCGGCGCTACCGTAAGACTTCTCACCTCCCTTCTGGCTTTCGGCAGTGAAGAGGAAATTGCCGCAACGGGCGACGAAACAAGCGAACTTTTCACGGGCGGTCACGATTGTGTTCATTCGTGCATTACGCTTTCCGCACCGCACAACGGCACTCAGGTTTCAAATATACTCTACGACCTTACAGGTCCTTACTATGTAATCGTTATGCTGTATAACATCATCGGCGCTGTGCTCGGAAACGATTTTCTTGTTTTCTCTTTGCAGATGGGTCATTTCGGCCTTACACCAAAGCAGGGAGAAAAGAGAACAACATTCAGCTTTGACAAAATACGCAACTACTACACGGCGCAGGATAACTGCTACTATGATATGACGCTCAGAGGAGCAAAGGAGCTCAACGAAACCATTAAGCTGAGCGAAAACACCTACTATTATTCATACACAACGGCTGCAACAAGAACCGACCGTTTCGGCAAACAGCTTATCTATCCGAGCGTTACACCTATCTTCTACATTTCATCTGCTATGCTCAGAATGTCTGAGGGCAAGACCTATGACGGTGTAACGATTGAGGGCGACTGGGCAGTCAACGACGGCATTGTTCCTCTTATTTCGGCCAGATATCCCCTCTGCGACGAAGTAACGGCTCTCAGCTACGAGGAAAGCGTAGCATCAGGCAAGGAAATCGAGCCCGGCAGATGGTACTATATGGACACTCTCGTCGGTACGGATCACTTTGATTTCTGCGGAACGAAGGATTATCCGACATCGTTCGAGGATTTCTATTATTCAATGATTGAAAACGCAAATTCAAGATAAAGAATACATAAAAGTTACAGCCACGGTTAAACCGTGGCTGTGTTGTTATTTAAGGGGGATGATTTTGAGTTCTGTTGTCATTCTATCATCACTCTGCTCAGTATAATATAATTTTTCATCTTTTACTCTTGCTTCAGAAGGTAAATCGTACCATGCATCGCTTTTTGTGATGCGCTTTTTATTAGTAACCCCATCACTTATATCGTATAAATTCCATACATATACCGCAGGCGCATTTTCTTCTAAAAACACAGCATAGATGCTTTCTTTATCGTAGTAAAACATAAGGTCGTCATTATCCATCTCTGTATATGTTCCATCTTTAAGATTGCCGATATATCCGTCATCAAAATAAACAAAATCTCCGCATCCTCCGCAGTTTGTCATCAAATATCCGGTAAGACCATCAAACCTTTGTTCAAATTTTGTATCTGAACCACTTAATGTACAACTGTAGATTTCTGTTGAATCAGAAGTTTCTGTTGCATAGAAAATCCTTCCACCTTCAGCATGAGTAAAGCATGCATTGTCTGCAATCTTATATGATTTAGCATCATCAAAATTATAAATATAAAGTGTTTCGGGATAATTGTCCGAAGACACATAATATGTCAAATATTCATCATTGATATAGGCGGGTCTTGAATCTGCATAAACCCTGTCAAAACAAACATAAGCATCATCCGGTAAAAATTCTGTCACTTGACCGGTCTTTATGTTGTATTTAAATGTTGATAAAATATTATTATTTAAATTTTCTTCTTTAATACCACTGTAGTAAATATAAGTATCATCAATATAAAATACTCCTAAATTGTGAAAATTTTCTCTGCATTGAGAAAGCATTATTTTTTCCGTTTTCTTGCTTGCAAAATCATAGGAATACAGAGTGTTAACTTCAAAATATTCATAAGGAGGATATAACGTGTAATAGAGCTTTTCTGAAGTTAAAAACATCTTTGCATACTCAGAATTAGCTGCACTTATAGAACTGTCATCTTTTATGGCAAATAATACTTCTTCTTTGTTCGTACTTTCGTCAAGCAAAACGAAGGAAATATCATCAAAGCCAACATCTTTGTACACAGTTTTACCATCGAGAGATACAATAGTTTTGTGCATATCAAAGCCTTTTGCTTTGTTTGACGAATTCTGAACACCCCCTGCATCAGCGGTCGTTCCGTCATCTTGCGCATTGTCTGCTCCGTCTTTTGAGCAAGCAGTAAAACCTGCAAGCACCGAAAGAATAAGCAGCATTACGAGCATCGTTTTGAAAATTTTGTTTTTCATCATTTTTCTACCTCCATAAAATAAAAAATGCGCAGCCGAAGCCACGCACAAAAAACACATAGCTCCAACTGTCGCCAAACAAATCCCGCACAGACAAATAAGTGTATGCAGAAACAGAGCATCTGTATTTTTACCTGAAAGTAAAAAATACACACACTTCATTTGTCCTGATATTCGGATTTGTTTGGCAACTATATTATAACACACAAGTTTTAAAAATACAATCATTTTGCGAAACAAGTATTTACTGTAAAAGATATCGCTCCACGCAGGATGACACTACTGAATAACCAGTTAATCCTGAAATCACGCAGAAAAAACGGTCGGGATCCGCAAATTCCGACCGTTGATTATACTAAGCTTTATGCTTTCTGCGCGTATTCTTCTTCCTCTTTCTTGCCGATGTTATAGATAAATTTCATTGCAAGGAAAGAGATAATTGAAGCTGTCATAAGAAGGATGATATAAAGGGTCTTTACCTTATCGCCGAAGCCTGCATCCTGAATTGCATTCTCGCCTTCCTTGAAATGAATTGCAACGAGACCCCAGGAAACAACAGCCTGACCTACACCCTGAGCAAGCTTGCGGAAGAACGAATAAATAGCATAGAGAGAACCTTCCTCGCTCTTGCCCGTCTTTCTTGCGCTGACCTCAATACAGTCTGCAATGATGGCCCAGACGGAAATCTGGAAAACAGCATTGCCGACATTAAGACCCATAAGGCAGACGATATATACTATCATACCCTTCGTGTCCGGAGTTATCGGAGCAAAAAGAGAAACAATACCTGAGATTGCGCCGACAAACATCGCCGTGACAAGGACATTCTTCTTGCCGAATTTAGCCGTGAGCTTGCCTATCAAAGCCATAAAAACTATCATCGGGGCATAGCTGCCGACCATTGCAACGCCCGTTTTTCCCGCATCGTTGAAGAAATACTGGAAAACCATATTATTAAGAGACATTGTTGAGTTGATAAGACCGACAGAGGCAACCGTTGCGATTGTTGCGCCTATCATTGCTCTGTTTGTAAAATATGATTTTGTTGATGAAATCATAGCCCTGAAGCCCGTTTTAGCTTCTGTGTTGGTACGCTTTACTCGCTCCGTTACAAGCTTTGTCGTTCCCCAAAGAACAATAAAGGCAATCAACGAAAACGCAAGAGCGACCGGCCAAAGCGTTTCACCCTTGAGGATTTCGACCTCTTCGCCGTTTGCATTTGTTGTTTTACTGTATACGATATTCGGAAGAATAATCATAACAAGAATAGCCGGAAGAGCCGCGCCGATGCTTCTGAAGGTTGAAAGTGAAACTCTCTGCTGAGGGTCATCCGTTATGACGGAATGAAGCGAACCGTAAGGAACATTTATCATCGTATAAGAAATAGACCATAAGCAATAAGAAATCAGGCACCAGGCATACTTAGCCGCATAAGGGAAATTCTTAACAGGTGCAAACAGCATAACATTAAAAATAACGAGAGTTACTGCGCCGAGAATTATCCAAGGCATATACTTACTCTTTTTGCCGATTTTCTTTGTATCGACGAGGTTACCTATAACGATATCGTTAACGGCATCAAACGCTTTTGAAATAAGTATGATCGTCGCATAATGACCTGAATCAATGCCGATATACTGGAGGTAGAAAAGCTGCATAAATGTTGAAACAAGCTGGAACGAGAAATTACAGCCCATATCACCCATTGCATAGCCTGCCTTATCCCGCCAGCCGAAGGGTCGCATAACATTCTTTGTCGAGGTGATGCTTCTGCCCATAAATATCATCTCCTGAAATTAATTACGAAAAGCAACAAATATATTATTCCTCTTTTCGTATACAGTAGCATTTTATATTAAATAAAGAATATTGACAAGATGTAAAATGCCTAAATAAACACGCCAAATTTTGTAACTGTAACAGTTAGAAGCGTTTTAATTCAACAAAATATCAAAAAAATGACGAAATTGATTGTTTACATCACGATTTGTTTGTGCTATACTGTGGTTTATCAAAAAAGGAGGGGTTATTATGTCAAACTCAAACAACCTCAACAAAAGATGGTTTTACCTTGCAACAGGCGTTTTCACTATGCTCTTTTCAGGTGTCCTCTACGCATGGTCGATTCTTAAAATACCTTTCAAAGAGTCCTTTGGTTGGAGTGATTCCGTTCTCGCCTTCAACTTCACCCTGACGATGTGTTTCTTCTGCCTCGGCGCTTTTTTCGGCAGTCTCATCTGCAAAAAAATCGGCCCGAAGATTACACTTCTCATTTCAGGTATCCTTGTCGGAATAGGTTTTGTTTCAACAGGTCTTCTCAACAGTAGTCTTCCGTATCTTATTTATCTTACATATGCAATCCTTGCAGGTACGGGTATTGGCATATCTTACAATGTTGTTGTTTCAACCGTCTGCGCCTGGTTTCCCGATAAAAAGGGGCTCTGCTCCGGCTGTCTTATGATGGGCTTCGGAGTCAGCACACTTCTTCTCGGAAATGTTATCAGCATTCTTTTTGAAAACCCGTCCTTCGGTTGGAGTAAGGCATATATTCTCATCGGTGCAATCATAGGTGCGGTTATCATCCTTTCGGGTATTATTCTTCAGCTTCCCTCAAAGGATATCACCTTCCCTGCTCCCAAAGCGCAGAAAAAAGCAAACAAAGAAAACTTCGAAGTCCGTGATTTTTCAACAGTTGAGATGCTCAAGAGCTTCACATTCTGGAGAGCATTCGTCTGTATGGCATTTATCACGGCTGTCGGCAACTCCGTTATCAGCTTTGCAAGAGACCTTGTTCTTTCCGTTGAAGCTTCAGCGGCACTTGCAACTACACTCGTTGGCGTCCTCTCAGTCTGCAACGGTCTCGGAAGAATTATAACGGGAGCTTTTTATGATGCTCTCGGTCGAAGAATAACAATGATTGCGGCAAATTTTCTCACAATCGTAGCAGCAGGTATTACACTCATCGCCGTTCTGATGCACTCATTGCCCGTATGTATCATCGGCCTTTGCCTGACAGGTCTTTCCTACGGCTCTTGCCCGACGATGACATCCGCTTTCACTGCATCATTCTACGGTCAGAAATATTTCTCCGTCAACTACAGCCTGACGAACTTCAACCTCATCTTTGCATCTTTTATCGCAAACTTTGCAAACAGTCTTCTTATTTCGAGCGGCGGATACACAGCACCTTTCGTTATGCTTTTAATCCTCGCTGTCTGCGCTCTTGGACTTAATGTTTCAATTAAAAAGCCATAAAACAATCAATCCGACGGATTTCTCCGCCGGATTTTTTATTTCAAAAGACTGTCATATGTTGTCTCAAGTTCTTCTTTTATAGCACGAAGCTGAGAAGCTTTGATATGCTGGATCCCTCTTTCAATTTTCACAAGAGTTTCACGCGTAATATCAACGCCCTGAAGCTGGAGTCTGCGTACAAGCTCTGTCTGCCCTATACCTTTTTCCATTCTGATTTCACGAATATTTCTTCCGATGAATATTTCATCCTGCTTTATTCTCGTTTCTTTCATAATCATTCTCCATCAAATCGGACTAAAAATAGTCCTTTATACCTTGATTATAGAAATTACTTATGTTATAATGGGACTAAATCCAGTCCTATACACAGGAAATTTTCAATTTTGAATTAAGATAGGAGATTTTTATGAAAAAAATTATCAGCCTTTTACTCGCAGTAGCTATAGTGTTCACTTTGTCCTCATGTGGCGAAAGTGAACACAACTCCGGCAAAAACAACAATGCTAACCCAAGCCAAAAAGAAGATATGTCATATAGCAACACTATGATATTAAAATCTAAAAACTCTATTTCGGCCGGCACTTGGCACACAGTTGCAATAAGATCTAACGGCACTGTAGTGTCAACAGGAGACACAAGTGACGGAAAATGCGATGTTTCGCAATGGTCAGATATAGTTGCAGTTTCAGCAGGTTATGAACATACAGTTGGTCTCAAATCTGACGGAACGGTAGTTGCTGTAGGGAATAACTACACAGGTAAATGCGATGTTGATTCATGGAACAACATTGTAGCTGCTTGTTGTGGAAGTTTTCATACAGTCGGTTTAAGATCCGATGGTACGGTACTCGCAATCGGTCGAAATCACCATGGTCAGCTTAATGTTTCCGACTGGACAAATATTATTGCGATTTCTGCCAAGAGCCACAGAACTGCAGGACTTAAAGCCGACGGAACAGTTATTGTCGCCGGCGATTTCAGCGATAATCAAAAGAACAAAATAGCAACATGGAGTGATATTGTTGATATCGCTGTTGGTTCATTTAGTGTAATTGGAATTAAGTCAGATGGAACAGTTGTGTCTACAATGGAAGATGATAATAACGAGTTGTCCGGTTGGAGCAACATCATAGATGTATCCGTCGGAAGTTCTCACATTGTAGCTCTTAAATCTGATGGTACAGTGCTTGCAGTCGGTCAAAATAACCATGGTCAGCTTAATGTTTCAAATTGGTCAGATATAGTTGCAATTTCTGCAGGTGAAGGATATACAATCGGTCTCAAAAAAGACGGAACCGTTGTATCAACTGAATATATTATTGATCCGTATTACACCAGCGAGACAGATGTAGGTCAATGTGCTGTTGCAAATTGGACCGATATAGGACCAAAAATATAAAATCAGATCGCATAATTTGATATTGTTGCTTTGAAATCCGCTCAAATTCCCACAAAAAACTCTTGCAATATTCAACTGTATATGATAGAATAACAAGAGTTAATGCGATGAAAAAGAGAGTATGCATCCCGATTCATTCAGAGAGAGCGGTCATCTGCTGAAAGACTGCTTATGCGTAAGGTTGCAGAAGTTCACTTTGGAGCAGCTCGGCTGAAATAAAAGTAGGTCGGGACGGTTCACCACCGTTAAAGGGTGCAGGAGTGTTTGCTTCAGGCAAAAATTAAGGGTGGTACCGCGGAGTTTATAATTTACGACTTCGTCCCTTTTTCGGGACGGAGTCTTTTTATTTTCGTCTCAACTCTAAATCCAGTATATAAGAAAGGTGAAAACAATGAAACAGCAGCTTGAAAACATCAAAGCTCAGGCAATCGAGATGGTTGCCGAAGCTCAGGACCGTGCTGAACTTGACGCAGCCCGTGTTAAGTTCCTCGGCAAAAAAGGCGAGCTTACAGCTATCCTCAAGCAGATGGGTAAGCTTACTCCCGAAGAGAGACCCGTTATGGGTCAGCTTGCTAACGAAGTAAGAGCTTATATCGAAACTCTTATTACGGAAGCAACCGAGAAAATCAAGAAAATCGAAATGGAAAAGGCTCTTGAAAAAGAGACTATCGATGTCACAATCCCCGGCAAGCCGAACACAATCGGCCATAAGCATCCCCTTTCCATCGTTCTCGACGAGGTTAAGGATATCTTCTTCGGCATGGGCTTCAACATTGCTACAGGTCCCGAGGTTGAATGGGATTACTACAACTTTGAGGCTCTCAACATTCCTAAGGATCATCCTGCAAGAGACACTCAGGACACATTTTACATCACTGAGAATATGCTTCTTCGTACGCAGACTTCTCCGATGCAGATCCGTGTTATGGAAAAAGAGCAGCCGCCTATCCGTATCATTGCTCCCGGACGAGTTTTCCGTTCAGACGCAGTTGACGCTACTCATTCTCCCCTCTTCCACCAGATCGAAGGTCTTGTTGTTGATAAGGGAATTACAATGGGCGACCTTAAGGGTTGCCTTGAAACCTTCGCAAAGCAGCTCTACGGTGAGAACACAAAGATAAGACTCCGTCCGCATCACTTCCCCTTCACTGAGCCTTCATGTGAAATCGATGTTTCCTGCTTCCGTTGCGGAGGAAAAGGCTGCCCGATGTGTAAGGGCGAAGGCTGGATTGAAATCCTCGGCGGCGGTATGGTTCATCCGAAGGTTCTCAAAACAGGCGGAATCGATCCTGAAGTTTACAGCGGTTTTGCTTTTGGTATGGGTCTTGAAAGACTTGTTATGTTCAGATTCAACATTGATGATATGCGTCTTTTATATGAAAATGACGTAAGATTTCTCAGCCAGTTTTAAGGAGGTGCTTTAAAGATGATTTTATCAAAAAAATGGATCAAGGATTATGTTGACTTTAATGCTACAGACAAAGAATTCGCCGATGAAATGACTCTTTCAGGCTCCAAGGTTGAGGGCTACGAGGTTGAAGGCGCTGAGCTTAAAAACATCGTTGTCGGCCATATTGAAGCTATTGAGCATCATCCCGATGCTGACACTCTTTGGGTTTGTCAGCTTGATGTTGGCAAGGAAGAAAATATTCAGATTGTTACAAGCGCCCAGAATCTTAAGGTTGGCGATTATGTTCCCGCCGCCCTTCACAAGTCAGTTGTTGCAGGCGGACATAAGATTGAAAAAGGCAAGCTCCGCGGTGTTGCAAGCCACGGTATGATGTGCTCTGTTGCTGAGCTTGGTCTTACCGTTCACGACTTCCCATATGCTATCGAAGACGGAATTTTTGTTCTCGGTGACGATTGCAAAAAGGAAGTCGGTATGGACATCCGTGAAGCAATCGGTCTTACAGATACTATTACTGAGTTTGAAATCACATCCAACCGCCCTGACTGCCTTTCAGTTATCGGCCTTGCAAGAGAAGCTGCCGCAACATTCGGCACAGAGCTTAAGGTTAAAGAGCCGGTTGTTAAAGAAGGCCACGGCGATGTTAACGACATTCTCAAGGTTCAGATCGACGAGCCTTCAAAGTGCTACCGCTATGCAGGCGCTGTTGTTGAAAATGTACGCGTTAAGCCTTCTCCCCTCTGGATGAGAGAAAGACTTCGCGCAAGCGGCGTTCGTGCAATCAATAATATCGTTGATATTACAAACTATGTTATGCTCGAATACGGCCAGCCGATGCACGCATTCGACCTTCGTTACCTTGACGGAAATCAGGTTATCGTAAGAAATGCCAAGGCAGGCGAAACAATCACAACTCTCGACGGCGAAGAAAGAAGCCTTTCTGAGGATATGCTCGTTATCGCCGATGCTAACAAGCCCGTTGCTGTTGCAGGTGTTATGGGCGGCGAATACAGCGGTATTATGGACGATACAACGACTATCGTTTTCGAATCCGCTTGCTTCAACGGTCCGTCAGTCAGAAGAACGGCAAAGGCTCTCGGTATGAGAACCGAAGCTTCTTCAAGATACGAAAAGGAGCTCAATCCTCACTCCTGCCTTACCTGCCTTCAGAGAGCTCTTGAACTCATCCAGCTTCTTGATGCAGGTGATGTTGTAAATGGCGTTGTTGATTGCAATAAGGTTACTAAGGAGCAGACAGTTCTCGACTTTGAGCCTGATTGGGTAAACGCATTTATCGGCATTGATGTTCCTGCCGACGAGCAGAAGAAAATGCTTGAAGCTATCGATTTCGAAGTTAAAGACGGCAAAATTTATGTTCCGTATTTCAGAAACGATATTGAGCACAAGGCTGATGTTGCTGAAGAAATCGCAAGATTCTATGGCTATGCAAACATTCCCAACAGCCCCCTTCGCGGCGAAGCAAAAGCAAAGCTTACTCCCGCTCAGGTGCTCACGAAGCTCGTTGACTCAACCCTTCTTTCCTGCGGACTTACTGAGATCTGCACATATTCATTCGTCAGCCCGAAAACTCTTGACAAGATAAGAATTCCTGAGGACAGCGACCTTCGCAAGCTTGTTGTTATCTCAAATCCACTCGGTGAAGAAACAAGCGTTATGAGAACAACATCTATTCCCTCTATGCTCGAAGTTCTCGCAAGAAACTATAACAACCGTAACCTTGAAGCGGCTCTTTACGAGATTTCAACAGAATACATCAGCCGCGGTACGGAAGAACTTCCCATTGAGAAGCAGTCCGCAGTAATAGGTATGTATGGCAAGAACGCTGATTTCTACACCCTTAAGGGCACTGTTGAAGAGCTTCTTTCAAAGGTCGGTCTTAACGATTACGATGTTGTTCCCGTTAACGATAACCCGACATTCCACCCCGGACGCTGTGCAAAGCTTATTGCAGGCGACAAGGAGCTTGCCGTACTCGGTGAAATCCATCCCATCGTAAATGAGAATTACGGTTTCAATACCAGAGTTTATGTTGCAAGCGTAAGCCTTGAGGTTATTGCTGAATTCAGAAACGCAGCAAAGACATACATCCCCCTTCCGAAGTTCCCTGCAACAACCCGTGACCTTGCTTTCGTTTGTGAAAAGAGCCTCACCGTCCTTACTCTTGAAAAGGCTATCAAAAAGGCTGTCGGAGCAATCCTTGAAGATATCTCATTGTTTGATATTTACGAAGGTTCACAGATTCCTGAGGGTATGAAGAGTGTTGCTTTCAACCTCAAGCTCCGCTCAAAAGAACGCACGCTCAACGATGAAGAGGCTGATGCAGCCGTAAATCGTGCTATTGATGCACTCAAAGAGCTCGGAATTACGCTCAGAAGCTAAAATTTTTACATTTACTTAAAAATTTCTACTTGTTATCCGTTGAAAGATAGTATATAATGAATGTGTAATCACTCGGAGGTGTTTATTATGACAGATAAAACCATACAGTTCACAATCAAGGAAGATCATGAGCGTGAAATGAAGCAGACCATGCGTCTTGTATATAACGCCCTGAATGAAAAAGGATATAATCCCGTCAGTCAGATAGTCGGATACCTCCTTTCTGAAGACCCGACTTATATCACTACGCACAACAACGCAAGAAGCCTTATCCGCAGAGTTGACCGCGACGAGCTTCTTCAGTCCTTAGTTAAAAACTATCTTAAAGATTAAGAAAGGCAGTAGATTCCTATGGCTAAAAAGAACAATAAGTTCCTTGAATATCGCGGAAGACCCCTTGTTCGCTGCGGCAATACAATTTACTACGGAAATATGAATGATCCGTATGTTATTATGCTTCAGATTACAAGCACAAAGACTTTCAACGATATTGAAATTGCTGACAGAGTTCTCATTCAGCTTCTCAACACTGACCCCGATTGCCGTCCAAGAGAGCGCATTGTTAAAAAGAGCGAGAAAAAAGGTCTTTACAATGCTATGGACATCGGAACGATCTGGCTTGAAAGAGCACTTGAAAAAGGAACAGCTTAAAAAACTCGCGCACTAAGCGAATAACAAAAGAAAAAGTGGTTTGCTTCGGCATCAAAGCCGTTGCGAACCACTTTCTTTTTAGCTACTTTTCTTCTTATTACACAAGTTTTTAAAACTCAATTATTTAATTTCAATTCTGAACGGTTTTGCCGGGAGCCCCGCTTCATTGTAAAGATTAACCTCGTGATACGGCGTCCACGCAAATTCAACACAAAGATGTTTCTTCTCGGATGCGCAATCCGTTCTTAGTGTTAAAACATTTCCGTCAATTACGCATGAGCGCATTTTAACGGGTCCGTCCTCGCTGATGATTCTCATAGCATTGAGAGCTCCACCGCTGATGATAATTTCTTTACAATCCTTGAATTTAAGAATAATATTATTTTCCTCAAGCTCTGCAACATCAGCATACGGAGCATCACAGATTACATCCTCACCGTAAACCTTACCTAAAGCTTTGAGAGCAAGGCGGTAGCCGATATCGTGCTTATTTTTGGGATGGATATCCGTTTTCATTCCTATATCACCGATTGATACCATATAGACATCCTTTACCGTCTTTTCAACCAGCTCCTGCTGGCGGCGCATTTCAACATAATTAACGCCCTGTTCAAACGGTGCAAGCTGAACGAAAATGAACGGTAAATCCTCTTTCCAGTAGCATCTCCAGCATTCAATCATTTTCGAAAACAGCTTTGAATAAAGATGAGGATAATGATCGTCGCTCTCTCCCTGATACCAGATTACACCCTTGGCGCTATAGCCTATTATCTTTTTGAGCATAGTCGAATACAGTCCTCCCGGTCTTTGAAAAGACTGCCAGCCTATGCCGATATCCTTAGGTCTGAACGCATTGATAACTCCGCAGGAGGCTTTAACAATAGGACTTTCGCCGTAGCCGTAGAGAAGGCAATCGTTTATGCGTCTTGTGAATTTCATATTTGAAATACGGCGGTTACGGTACTCCTTATCTGCATAATCAGGACTGAGATTTTCATTTCTCTCAAAATCGTCACAATATACGCGAAGCTCGGGGTCAGCCTTTAGCGTCTCAGCGTCCATCCAGGCACTCGCAGAGGTTCCTCCCCAATTACAGCCGAGGATTGCAACCGGCACACCAAGCTCAGCACGAAGATGCTTTGCGTGGAAATATCCTGTTGCCGAAAAACACCATAGATTTTCTCTGCCTGCTTTATGCCATTTGTTATAGCCGTTTTTATCCTTGAATTTTTCGCGTTCCTCTCCAAAGAAAGAATACTGAGGAACATTATAGAAACGAAGATGCTCATCCTCGCAATAAATCATTTCATATTCGTAAATCTCTTCATATTTCATAAGAAATTCCATATTGCTCTGACCGCCTGCAATC
>JAGAVE010000087.1 GCA_017942105.1 Clostridia bacterium
ATCTCATTATTTGTGTTACAGTTGTCATGACGAATGGTTAACCTCCTGTCGGTTTTGTCTGAGCAACTTAACTGTAACACAGGTTTTTCCTTTCGTCATTTCTTTTTATTCACTTTGTAACACATCTATTGTAAACCTACATGTCAACAGTTATTTTGCCTGAATTTTTGTTGCCGTGATGGTGTTCTGCATAAGCGTTGCAATCGTCATCGGGCCGACGCCGCCGGGAACGGGTGTTATATAGCTTGCCTTTTCTTTGCAGGCATCGAAATCAACATCGCCGCAGAGCTTGCCGTCGTCCATTCTGTTTATGCCGACATCAATGATAACCGCACCTTCCTTGACCATATCCGCGGTAACGAAATTCGGTCTGCCGACTGCTGCTACGATAACATCTGCGCCTGCAACGATTTCTTTGAGGTTCTTTGTGCGCGAATGGCAGATCGTAACCGTTGCGTTTTCCTTGAGCATAAGCATTGCCATCGGCTTGCCAACGATGTTGCTTCTGCCGATAACGACGCAGTTTTTGCCGTCAAGGTCGATTTTTTCGTAACGGAGCATTTCCATAATTCCTGCAGGTGTGCAGGGAAGGAAATTGAAATCACCTATCATAATATGAC
The DNA here is from genome assembly GCA_017942105.1 of Clostridia bacterium. Classification (GTDB taxonomy): domain Bacteria; phylum Bacillota; class Clostridia; order Oscillospirales; family Acutalibacteraceae; genus CAG-488. The sequence continues at coordinate 621 of JAGAVE010000087.1, forward strand.
CGACATTTTCCGGATGAAACGCATCAACATCCTTTTCGGGACGGATGAGATTGAGAATTGTTTTCTCGTCAAGGTGCTTCGGAAGAGGAAGCTGGCAGAGGATGCCGTTAACGGTCTTATCCTCGTTGAGCTTTTCAACAAGAGCCACGAGCTCATCCTGAGTTGTTTCTGCGGGAAGGACATATTCAAGCGAACGGATGCCGCAGAATTCGCAAGCCTTTTTCTTGTTGTTTACATAAACTCTTGATGCAGGGTCATCGCCGACGAGAATAACTGCGAGGCAGGGCTCGATGCTGTTTGCCTTGAGCTGCTTAACTTCATCTGCAACGCGGAGCTTGACAGCTTCGGAAACTTCTTTTCCGCTGATAATCTTATACATCCTGCTTCTCCTCGCTTTCTTCCGCTTTTTCTTCGGGATGTGACTCTTCTTTTACTTCTTCCTTAGGCTCTTCTTTTTCTGCTTTCTTAGCCTTTTTAGCCTTGCCGTAGGTTTCGCCTCTTGCTTCAGCTTCTTTTGCAAGCTCCTCTTCAAGGAAGAAGTCGATGCCGTCAATCGGCTTGGGGTTCTTTATATACTTGCGAAGAAGTACGATAAGCGTAACAAGGCAGGCGAGAGCAAGAGCTGCCGAAAGAACCTGAGAAACACGCAATGTTGTGCCCGTGATGTAAAGGCTGTCTGTACGAAGACCTTCAACAACTGCTCTTTCAAGGCCGTACCATACACCGTAGCAAAGGAAAATCTGACCGCTGAACTTGCGGAACTTTTTGCAGATGAGATAGAGAACAAAAAATCCGAGAAGGCACCAAATGGACTCGTAAAGGAAGGTCGGATGAACATATTGGTCGGGGTCCATGGTGATTCCGTTAGCCGCAAACTCTTTCTGATGGCTGATTATGTAGTCGGAAACTGTTTCGCTCCACATACCCCAGGGGAGGTCTGTGTTTGTGCCGAAAGCTTCCTGATTTGCAAAGTTACCCCAACGGCCGATACCCTGACCGATGAGAAGGCTCATTGATGCCATATCCAAGAGATTCCAGAAATTCATCTTGCGCACCTTGCAGACGACGAATGCCGCCGCAAGACCGCCGATTATGCCGCCATAGATTGCAAGTCCTCCTTCCCAGATTGCAAAAATGCTGAGAGGGTCATCCTTGTATAAATCCCATTTGAATATACAATAATATAATCTTGCGCCGAGGATGCCGAAAATTGTTCCGTAAATGAGAACATCGAGCATCTTGTCAAGGCTTATTTTCCATTTATAAGCCATTCGTCCGCCGAAGAGGACGGCGAGCAAAAATCCAAATGCAATAATTGCGCCGTACCAGCGGATAGTAAAATTATTTCCGAAAAGAGTAAACTCTGCGAGAATCGGCGAAACGGTAAAGCTGCCGGGGAGTCCTTTGAAAAAAACTTCTGTTGCTTCGTGCATAAATGTCACCTCAACTGTTTGGTAAAATTACTGAAAGCGTGCTGTAGTTTTCATCGAGAGTTTTATTGAGAAGCTCTCTGATGTCTTCAACAGTCACCGTCTTATAGGTTTCAAAATCCGTAAAAACATCCTCACCTGCAAAGAATGAAACGGCCATATTATTTGCGAGCGAATCGATATCGTTCATACCCATAATCATTCTGCCGTAAAGCTTTTTCTTTGTGCGTTCAAAATCCTTTTCATCAAAGCCGTTTTCACGGAAATGACGGATTTCTTTTTTGATCTCTTCGCTGACAGCCTTCGGGTCGTTGCTTTCGCCTGCGAAAAGAACGCAGGAATAGCCGAAGCCCGTGAAATATTCAAAGCCGAAGTTGTTGTTTATAAGGTTTGCATCGAAAAGACGCTTGTAAAGATCGGTTGACGGGCCTGAAATCATATCGAGGAGAATTTCCATTGCGATTTCTTCCTTCGCCGTCCTTTCGGGCGTGTCCCAATCCTCCTTGAAGCCGAGCATAAACTGAGGCGTTGCGACGGAAAGCTTCTTTTCGCAGTAGCTTGCCTTAACTTCCTTAGGCTCTTCGATGATTTTTCTCTGTGCCATCTTTCCTTCAACGGGTTTAAGTACCCTGTCTGCAACCTCAATAACCTCTTCAACCGTCGTGTTACCTGCAACTGCAAGCACCATATTATTAAGATTATAGAAATTGTTATAGCAATCGTAAAGCATATCTGCCGTAATCTGAGCGATTGAATCCTGCGTGCCTGCAATGTCAATCCTTACGGGAAGATTATGATACATATTGCGAAGGCAGTTAAACATAACCTCCCAATCGGGGATATCCTTATACATATCTATTTCCTGACCGATGATGCCCTGCTCTTTTTCAACCGTTGCCTGAGTGAAATAAGGGTTCTGAACAAAATCGAGCAGGATTTCAAGATTTTCTTTGAAATTGCCTGAGCAGGAGAAAAGATAACCCGTCCTGTCAAAGCTCGTGTAAGCGTTTGCGGATGCGCCCGTTTTTGCAAATCTTTCAAATGCGTCAAGGTCTTCGCTTTCAAAAAGCTTATGCTCAAGGAAATGAGCAGTACCTTCGGGGATTTCCCTGAAAGAGCCGTCCTTCATCTCAATCATTGTGTCGATTGAGCCGTACTTCGTTGCAAAAATAGCGTATGTGCTTGCATATCCCGGCTTCGGCATAACGAGAATCTTAAGCCCTGACGGGTGGTCGATATCATAATACATATCGTTGAGAAGCTCGTTTCTGATTTCATTAATCTTCATCGTCGCTGACCTCCCCGTTAGATTTAAGCATAAACACAGTGTCAAGCTTGATTGTTTTTGCGGCGTCGATAACCTGAGATTTTTCAACCTCGGCAATTTCTTCAACATAAGCCTCGGGTGTCTTGAGATTTTCCCTGAGAAGCTGAGAGGAATACCACGCGCAAATAGACTCGGGCGTGTCGTTATTGCTGATTATCGAATCTGTGATGCTCTTTATTGAGGATGAGAAATCCTCGTCGGAAAATTCGCCCTGAGCAACGAGAGAAAGCTGATTGAGAATTTCATTCTTCGCTTTTTCTTCGTTGATGTCTTCAATTCCGCTCTGAACCATAACAACACCCTTCGAAGAGAAGAGAGCGGCAGAGCAGTAATAGCAAAGGCTCATCTTTTCACGCACGACGGAGAAAAGCTTTGAGTAGGTACCGCCGCCGAAGATGTCAACGGCAATTCTCATCGGAACGGAATTGTCATATTCGTCAGCCATACCTGTCCTGAATCCCATAACGAGCTTGCCCTGCTTGATGGGCATTTCCTCGCAGATATATTCGGGCTGATTGACCTCGTTTACGAAAACTGTATCGATTTTTGCAACATCTCTGTCGATAGAGCTGAACTTGCTCTTAAGAATATCGGCAACCGGCTCAATATCCATACTGCCGACCATCGTTACCTGAATCGTTGCCCTGCGAAGGACATCCTTCCACGCAGAGTAAACCTTTTCGGGCGTAAGCGTTTTTACTTCATCAACGGAGCCAAGACGGTTGATACTGTACGCTTCGTCCTTAAACATTATTTCTTCACAGCGTGTGAGCGCATAACGGCGCTTGTCGTTCATTTCGTTTTCGATCATTTCAACGAGAAGTCGCTTTTCCTGCTCAACGATATCGGCAGGGAAGCTCTCACCGTCCGTCAAAGGGTCAAAAATAATGTCCGTAAGAAGCTGAACGCATTCAAGAGCGACTGTATCGCCGTCAAGGGCGAAACGGTCGTCAATTGCAGTCATACTGAAAGAGAGAATCTGCGCTTCGCCTCGTTTGATAACGCCTGCTGAAATTGCGGCGCCGTAAAGCTCATCGAGAACACGGCTGAAAGCTATGAAATCGGGATATTTGGCGCATCTTCTGTGAAGAATAAACGGAAGAATAGCCCTTGCTGATGCGTCCGAGTCAAGAGGCATCGCCATGCTGAAATTGATACGGCAGGTTTTGAACTTGTCCGTATTCTGCGTGCAAAGGCGAACGCCCTCGGCAATATTTTCAAAATGCATAAATACACAACCTTAATACAAATTTGCAATATTTAAATTAGTATACCACAAATAAAAACGAAATAAAAGTGTTTGCAAAAAATATTCGCAAATGAAAATTTTCGGCGTGCATACATTTATATATAATATGTATTTTCGCATAAGCGAAAAAATTAAAATTAACCTCGTAGGGACGGGCGTCCTCGACCGTCCGATATAGCCTCCTTAGAAAAGGAGGTGGCAGACCGTAAGGTCTGACGGAGGATTGATATTTGTTTCTCCAATCCTCAGTCCTACGGACAGCTCCTTTGCCAAAGGAGCCCAAGGAGGAAGGAATAGTCTGCATCGCAGAAACATAATTGTATGTCATTCTGAACGCAGTGAAGAATCTTTTTTTCAAGATCCTTCGCTTTGCTCAGGATGACACTAATAAAGATCACGATAAAGCCGTAAAATATCGCAGAATATCGGTTCGTCGCAAAGCGTCGAACCCTACGAACCTTGATTTAAATCGAGCGAGTAGGGACGGGCGTCCTCGACCGTCCGAAATAGCCTCCTTAGAAAAGGAGGTGGCACAGCGTAAGCTGTGACGGAGGATTGATTTTTTGTTTCCCAATCCTCAGTCCTACGGACAGCTCCTTTGCCAAAGGAGCCCAAGGAGGAAAGAATGGTCTGCGTCGCAGAAACATAATCCTATGTCATTCTGAATGCAGTGAAGAATCCTTTTTTCAAGATCCTTCGCTTTGCTCGGGATGACACTAATAAAGATCTCGATAAAGCCGTAAAATATCGCAGAATTTCGGTTCGTCGCAAAGCGTCGAACCCTACGAACCTTTATTTAAATCGAGCAAGTAGGGACGGGCGTCCTCGACCGTCCGAAATAAACCAGAATTTAACGGACCGTCCGGGAGGCCGGTCCCTACGAACGCAGAGGAAGATTGTGCAAAATCGTGTTATTCTGAACGCAGTGAAGAATCTTTTTTTCAAGATCCTTCGTTTCATTCAGGATGACATTCACAAAAAGCAGGCTGGATTCTTTTTTAGCAAATTCAATTAAAAATTAATAAAAAATTCATATATTTTCGGTTTTCACTTGAAAAACTTTTTCGTTTGTGATAGTATGCTATTAAGTATAGGTGTCACTATAAGCAAAATTGTCTATACAAATATTTAAATGAGGTGATAAGAATGAAGTCTATCAAGCGATTTGCAAAGAGAACTTTAAGCCTGGTTCTTTGCCTTGCTATGGTCCTGACGACCGTAATCTTCTTTGAAATCGGTATCCTTAAGCCGAAGGCTGATGTGGGAATAAATAACCCTGCGGCTACTGATTTGGCAGATGTATTGTTCTATGTTCCTGAGGCAATCTATTTGCGCCCTGTCAGCCATTCGTGGGGTGCAAACTCAAAATCTAAATTCCATTTCTTTGTTGAGAATAAGGTTTTGGACAGCAGTGGCAATCTTATGTCACAGCCTGAAGCTAAAGCCGATATTACAACGGGAAACGGTAAAGTCTATTTCAAGTATGCTAACGGTACAT
>JAGAVE010000017.1 GCA_017942105.1 Clostridia bacterium
AGCAACCACATTAAATTTTTGGAGGAATTAATTATGAAAAAAGAAATCAGAAACAACACAACGGAACTCGTATTTATCCTTGACAGAAGCGGCTCAATGGCAGGGCTTGAAGCGGACACAATCGGCGGATTCAACTCAATGATTGAAAAGCAAAAGAAACAGGACGGTAAATGCTATGTTTCAACAATTCTTTTTGACCACGAAACGCAGGTCGTTCACGACAGAGTTGAGCTTTCATCAGTCAGACCGATGACGGAAAATGACTATTTCGTAAGAGGTAGTACGGCTCTTATTGATGCAATCGGCTCTTCAATTCATCATATAGCCAATATTCATAAGTACGCTCGTCCCGAGGATGTGCCGCAAAATACGATGTTTGTCATCACAACGGACGGAATGGAAAACGCAAGCCGTAAGTATTCAAGCTCTGAAGTGAAGAAGATGATCGAAAAGGAAAAAGAAAAATACGGTTGGGAATTCATCTTCATCGGAGCCAATATCGATGCTGTTGAGACGGCTAAGCATTTCGGAATAAATTCGGACAGAGCTGTCAATTATCACGCAGACAGCAAGGGCACGGATGTCCTTTACAGCACTGTTTCGGCTGCGGTCAGCAATATGAGAGCCTGCGCACCGATGCAGGCTGATTGGAGTAAAAATCTTAACGAAGACTTTAAATCAAGAAAAAGTAAAAGATAACACCAATCAAACAGATGTTTAATCTTGTTGAAAACATATAACATCCCGATAAATTCGGGTTTGCAGAGTTCTTTTGCCTCCTTAGAAAAGGAGGCGGCAGACCGTAAGGTCTGACGGAGGATTGATTTTTTGTTTTCCAATCCTCAGTCCTACGGACAGCTCCTTTGCTAAAGGAGCCTAAAAAACCAAGCAAATTCGTTATTTTAAGAACTCAACAAATCCTAATTTATATCGCTTTTTACACGCAATGTATTTTCAGAAAATTCCATATCAAAAAACACTTGTAAAAACGGGGATACCGAATTTACAAGTGCTTCTTTTATCTTACTTCCATTTTATCGATTTTTTCTTTGTTGGGTGTTACATTTACTGAATAATAAACATGATAAATAACCTTGCCCGGAGGTGCACCCTGAGGCTTTTTGAGATGCTTGACATAAGTATAGTCAACGGGTACAAGCTTTGCATCTCTTGCTTTGCTGTGATATGCGGCGATTTCAGCAGCTTCAACAATTGCATCGTCACTGATTTCTTTGTTATCGCTGACGATTATAACATGAGAACCGGGGAATTTCTGCGTATGAAGCCACATATCTGATTTTGATGCGGTTTTCAATGAAAGCTTATCGTTCTGCATATTGTTTCTGCCGACGAGAACCTTGAATCCGTCCGAGGTCATATATTCCATAGGAGGAAGGAGCTTCGATTGCTTTTGATTGCTTTTTTTCTTGAATCTCATAAATCCGCTGACAACAAGTTCGTTACGGATTTCTTCTATTTCAGCCTGGGTTGAAGCTCTGTCAAGTGCGTCTGCAACTGTTTCAAGATACTGAAGGTCGTTCTGTCCCTGTTCTATAAGCTCAGTCAGCATTATTTCGGCTGTTTTGGCCTTACGGTAATCTTTGAAATACTTTTGCGCGTTAGCGGCAGGCGTTTTTGAAGGGTCAGCCTTGATTCTTATCGGTTTGTTTTCATCGTAATAGTTTTCAAGGTCATAGAACGCTGCTCCCTTTTCAAGACGGTAAAGGTTTGCGTTAATCAGTTCCGCATTGATACGAAGAGCTTCTCTGTCTGCGCATTGCCTGAGTTCAGCCTGCTGAAGGCTGAGCTTCTTCGAAATACGGGCGATTGCAGAGTTTAGGAATTTAACAAGATCCTGCGCTTTCTGCCTTGTTCTGTCAAGTCTGTCACATTCAAAATAGAATTCGTCAAGCAGTTCGGAAAAGCTTTCTTTTTCTACGGATGTATATTTTGAACCGTATTGCTTTATCGGCATAAATGAAAAATCAACGGGTTTTCCTGTTTCGTCCTTGAGCATAAACGCTATGCCGTTTCCGTTTTCGACAGTATCTCTGAGCTCGTCTATTCTTTCTTTTAAAAGGTCAAAGCCTGCATCGCTGACTTCATAAACAAAATACTCTGCAAATTCACCTGCGATTTCACGGCTTGTAAGAGGTGAGACACCCTGCAAAGATGAAAGAATTGCAGAGGGAAGAGTTTTGTTTTCGAAAGTCTTTATCTGCGAGATGATGCTTTCTGTTGAGTGTTCAAGGATATTCAGCTTGTTCTGCGCAGGAGGGGAGGTATATCTGAACCCCGGAAGAATCTGCCTTACGGTTGATTGGCTCAGGTCAACTCTCTTAAGAGCGTCAATGATTTTGCCCTCCTCGTCGAAAAGAATGATGTTGCTGTGCTTTGCCATAATTTCTATGGATAAAGTCAGCTTCACTCGATCTCCGATTTCGTTCGTTGCGTCAAAGTCGATGTAAAGAACACGGTCAAGCTCAGCCTGACGGATGTCAACAAGAGAAGCATTAACCAGCCTTTTCCTCATCAGCATACAAAACATCGGTGGTGTTGCCGGATTTTCGGGTGCGTGCTGAGTGAAATGAATTCTTGGACTGTTTGCGCGTACGCTGAGAAGAAGCTTCTTTGCTCCGCTTTTTGTGCGCAGATGAATAACCAGCTCCTCTCGCGAAGGCTGGTGTATTTTTTCTACACGGCCGAACTGTGCGCCGTCGAGTATTTCTTTTTTTGCAAGATTAAGAAGTATGCCGTCAAGTGCCATAGTGCTGTTCCTTATTTGAATTTAACAGGATTTTCCTGATGTATGTTAATGATTTCGATTTCTGTGAATTTTTCCTGAAGCTTATCCTTCAAAACGGGTACAACGGGAAATTCAGTTTCATAATGACCTGCGGCGAAAAGGGAAATTCCCGCATCAAGTGCATCAAGAAAATCATTGTGCTTTGCGTCGCCCGTAATAAAAGCATCGATGCTTCCTGCTTCGTGCATCAAAGATGCGCCGCCGCCTGTGCAGATTGCAACTTTGCAGATAGGTTTTCCGCAATCGGCAAAACGAACCGTGGTTCTGAGTTTTGAAGCGAGCAGGTCTGCAAGAGACTCGGCACTCGTTTTGTCAATATCTGCAAAACGAAGAATCGGATCCGCACCCTTGTATGCGTTGAAGCCGAGAAGGTCAGCGAGAGTGTCGTTTGTACCGCCGTCAGCAATATCAAGGGGAGTGTGACAGCAGATTGCGTTTATAGAATTTGATGCAAGCTCAAACGGAATGCAACCTTTTGTGAATTTTTTCATCGCGCTGAAAATAACGGGATGATGGCTGATAATAAGGTTTGCACCAAGCTCCTTCGCTTTTTTGGCAGACCATAAATCAATATCCAATACGACAACAGCCTTTTTTACTTCGGCATTCATATCGCCGACGAGCATACCACTGTTGTCCCATTCTTCCTGGGTATCTATGGGAGCAAAAGAGTTTATATATTCAAAAAAATCTCTTACGGTTGCCATTATTTCACCTCGTTGAGTATTTTTTCAAGTGTTACGATTTCTTCATTATCGGGGTCAGATTTTCTGAGCGCGTCAAGGCGAACCTTTACTCTGCGCAGTTTTTTTTCGCAGAAAGAAACACAGGCGTCGTCGATTCTCTCAGCAAAGCCGCCGAGCAGTATTTCTGCCTCACTGTGCTTTGATTTTTCTGCTGTATATACAGATGCCATACAAATGTAGGTCTTGCCGTCTTCAAAGCAGGCGTTTTCTTTTGTTATTTCAAATCCGTTATCCCAGAGCCACTTGCGAAGCACCTCATCGTGCGACTGCGGCTGAAGAATAAGCTGTATATTTTTGTCTTTTACCCAAGGGGCAGCTTCAAGAATTTCGGAGATAAGTATTCCGCCCATACCTGCAATAACAATGTCGTCAACCTCGGAAGGGTCGATGCATTTAAGCCCATCGGAAAGACGCAGGTTAACCTTTTCGGCAATTCCGTAGCTTTCAACGGTTGCCTGAGCGTTTTCCAATGGACCTTTTCTCAAGTCTGCGGCGATGGCGCAAGGGATTGCACCGTCGAGTATGAGCGAGGCGGGGAGGTAAGCGTGGTCTGTGCCGATGTCGGCAAGTCTTGAACCCCTTCTTACCATCTGCGCCGCCATATTCAGCCTTGGTTTGAGCTTAAGCATTATTTGCTTGCAAGATAAGCGTTGATATCAGCAACCAGGTCGTCAACATCTACACCGTGAACCTGACAAGCCATCTCAAGGCTTTCTCCTCTTGCAGAGGGGCAACCGAGGCAGTGCATACCCATTTCAAGGAAGAACTTTGCAGTGCCGACGTCAGCGTCAAGAATATCGCCGATAATCATATCTTTTGTTACTTCTGTCATATTAAAAACCTCCGAAAAAAATATACAAAATTATTATACACTCATATTCTCATATTTTCAAGCTAAAAAAATATCATCTTTCACTTTTCAAAAAGGAACAAAGATGATATAATAAAACAAACTATATTGATATGAGGTATGAAAATGAGAGTGGTTTACGATGCGGCGGCAAAAATCAACCTGATGCTTGATATTCTTGCTCGTCTTGAAAACGGTTATCACAGTCTTTTTATGCTTATGCAATCGGTTGACCTGTATGATACTGTAACGGTTGAAACGGATTGCTCGGGCGCAATTAATATAACCTCCAATGAAGAGGGAATCCCTTGCGATAAAAGAAACATTGCGTACAAGGCGGCGGAAGCTTTCTTCGGCTTTACAGGCAAGGAAAACAAGGGCCTGACTATCCATATTGAAAAAAGAATTCCTTTCGCGGCAGGAATGGCAGGCGGCAGTGCAGACGGTGCTGCAGTTATTGCCGCTCTTAACGATATATTTGAAACAAATCTTTCTGAACAGGAGCTTTGCAAAATCGGCTTGAAGGTCGGTGCGGATGTTCCTTTTTGCCTGACGGGAGGAACACGCCTTGCGCAGAATGTCGGCGAGATTCTTTCTCCTTTACCGCCGCTTGATGATTGTTACATCGTACTGGCAAAACCGGAAAGGGGAGTGTCAACAAAAGAGGCGTTTGCGGCGTTTGATACCGCAACCAATGTTCGGCATCTTGATACCTGCGGAATGCTGTATGCGGCATCTCAGGGCGATCTTTATGAAATCTGCAAACGCACAAAGAATGTTTTTGAGCAGCTTATCGAAGTTCCGGAGAGAGTGCCTGTCAAGTCAACACTCAACCGCCACGGTGCGCTGACAGCTTGCATGAGCGGAAGCGGCCCAACGGTTTACGGTATTTTTGACGATGAATCGAAGGCTCAGTCTGCGGCTTCGGCGCTGAAATCTCTTGTTAAAAATATCTATGTAACAAAACCTGTAAAATCAGGTCTAGTGAAAAAAAGCTGATATAAAAATTCAGGCTCCCGAAATCAGGAGCCTTGTTTTATGCGATTACTGCCAAGTGAATGTAACTGAATTCTGAGCTCTGTTAACCTGATAGTTAATGCCTTTTTCAAACTTATACGGTCTTGAAGAGAAGGTTGCGTTATGCTCTACTCTGTCAACATTTTCAAGTCCCTCAATGAAAGCTTCCATCATTTCGGCATCTGTGAAGGTGAGCTTTGAGTCGAGAGTAAGCTGCTGAACTGCTTCAGGTGTTACGCCCCATCCATCAAGAGCGCCCGGAACAAAGCCCGTAAGCCACCAGGAGTACTGCTGACCTCTTGAGAAGAGTGTCTGATTGTTTCTGTAAAGAGTCATACTCATTTTGATGAGGAGATCGTCGTCGGCGCATTTGAAGTAGTTGATGCCGTTTTCATCTATGAGAGTATTGTCGCCGAAGTCGCGGTAATAAAGACCAATTTCGGCACCGATGAGAACCCAACCGTACTGACCCTTCCAAAGCTGAATCATCCATTCCTTGTTGTCGTATTCAAAGAAGATTCTTGTTGTATCGAACCAGCAGATGATTACGGGAGCGGCGATATCGTAAACATATGTATAACCGAAGGTTCTCTGCCAAGCGTTGCTTGAAGCATAGAAAACACCTTCTCTTGCATCGTAAGAGAAGCCGAGCAAGCCTGAACCGTCAGGGTTTGTAACCTTACCTGTAGCGGGGTCGTACCAGAAACCGCCGATAATTTCAACGCGACCTGAATCAACGGGACTTCCGGCGGGGAAGCTGCTGATTTTTCCTACAGAAAAATGAAGAATATAGAGCGCGTCGGTTGAGTTTACTTTACCGTTTCCGTCAACATCGGCAGCCTTGATTTCTGCGGCGGAAAGCTCCTCAACTCCCGTACAGTAGCGAACGACCATAAGAGCATCAAAGGAGTTGATTGCGGCGTCACTGTTAACATCGCCAAGGGAGTTGTCTGCCGCGCTGACGCCTAGAGTGAAGAATGCTGCCGTACCCATTACGATTGAGAGGGTAAGAATGATTGAAATGATTGATTTTGTTATTCTCATTTTGATTCCTCCTTATTTTAATACAAAGAATCTATCTGACCGACTGAGTATTGAAGAATCATCAATGCGTCGGAAGAGTTTACTGCACCGTTCTTATCAACATCAGCCTGAGTCTGACGGGCTGCTTCAAGGTTGATCATTCCAACGGAATGCTGGAGCACCAGGAGAGCGTCGTGCGAGTTGATTTTGAAATCACGCGTTACATCTCCGGGAAGACGGTCATCCTTCTTTGCGAAAATCACCTTGAAAGGAGCTCGCTTGCCGCAGAAGGTTACATACAGGGTTGCTTCGCCGGGGGCAAGGAAGTCAACCTCCTGTGGAACTGCCCAGCCGATAAGCTTGTTATCAGAGTATGAAATATGCTTCACCGTTCCGTCTGTATACTTAACTTCGATTTTGGTTCCGCTGAGGTCAAGGGATGTGAACTCAACATCGCCGAGGCCGCTGAGAACCCAATCTTTATCTTGCATCAGGATTGTTTTTGACGGAGCTGAGAGAACTTTTATACTTTCGACGGCAATCAGGTTGACCTGAATTGTTGCGTAAACGCTTGACGGAAAATCGTCGCAGTAGATGCGCATAGTGTTTTTGCCAACCTTCCAGGAGCCGCCATCTGCCTTGGAGTACATATTAGGCCATTTATCAACAGCGTATGAGACTTCTTTTGAATTGTACGAAAGAACGGTGCCTGAAATATCGAAGCTTCCTCCGATAACGGAAATGACATTCGACTTGTTGTAGGACCAGTCGACGCCCTGATAGAAAACCGTTTTAGCCGGTTTTTTGACTACCGTAACATCGGCGGCGAAAGCTGTTACGCCCAAGCAAGAAAAAATCATTACGGCCGAGAGTACAAATGAAAGAAACCTACGAGTCTTTTTGTTGCTCATTTTTATATTCCTCCTTATAGCTGATTATATGCTAATTTATTATACATTAAAAACAAGCGAGTGTCAATGTAATTTATTTTTCAAAAATACGCGTTCGGTGCAATCTTTTCCTATTGACAAGGAGGGTGCTTTAGTATATAATTAACCCAAATATAATGCACTATATGTGGTGTACTATGCCCATTTGCAGCTTATATTCAACTCTATGAAAGGGAAAAACGCAAATGAATAAAACGCTTAAAAAGTTTATATCCTTGTTGCTTGCCGTGTTTATGGCGCTCAGTTGTGTCTTTACAGCTTCGGCAGAAGAAGCAATCGGCTTTATGTACGGCGATGTTATGGCAGACGGTTCGGTCAATTCTTCGGATGCACTTTCCATTCTTAAGCATTCGGTAGGCTCAGAAATCCTTGAAGGGGATTCTTTTACTGCTGCCGATGTCAACGGAGACGGTTTTGTTAATTCGTCAGATGCATTGCTGATTCTTCAGTATGCGGTTGGAACAATTAAAAGCTTCCCGGTTGAATTGAAGGTTCAATTCCCTGAGACTAAGGAGGAAATCCTTGCTCTCTATGCTTCAACCATAAACGATGCAAGAGCTGTGATTCCTGCATATAAAATCAATCTTAAGAGCCAGGCAATCAAGGTTGAGCTTTCAGGTTCGGTTTTGTCTATTATGTCAAAAGAAGAAATCGAGCAGCAGAAAGCAGATATGATGAAGCCGAGTGAGTATAACAACCTGCTCAGAGCCGGTTCTTCGTCCGCTCTTTCGAACCTTCCTGCAGTATGCAAGATTACTGACCCTGCAAAGTTCAAGGATGTTACCTGCAAGCAGCTTGCTGACGGTAATTATCAGATTGACATCATCTTCAAAAATGAAAAAGACCCGAAGGCTGGTAGCCCGATTGTTACAATGCTTAAGCTTCCGGATAAGGCAACTTTCGTTAAAACAATGGAAGAGGAAGTTGAGACAACAATGGGTGGTGCGGAAGTACCGGTCAGCGTTACAGTTAATAATATGGAGTATCAGAACTGTTCAATTTCGTGCGTTATCGATCCGAAAACAGGTGAACTTGTTTCGATGAACACTACATCGGATATGGTTTCATCAGTTACGATGTATATTCTGTTCTACAGTATGACGACGGGCACGACAGCGAGAACAACAACTTCATATTCAAATTTCATTTATTAATTCAGTTTTAGCTCATCGGCGGTTTCGCCTAATCGCGGATGTCTAAATATATGTGCAAAAGCGCAAATTTACAAAGGAGAAAATGGTGATATACGATGAACAAAATTGCTAAGATATTGTCAGCTGTTCTTTCAGTAACAGTTGCTCTCAGTATTGCAATCGTAATGCTTACATCAGCTATCGCAGCAAACGGTCCGACTGTTTCAGTTAACCTTGTCAGCGAGAATGATTCTCAGGTTGTTGTTGAAGTTAAGCTCGATAAGGGTTCCTTCAAAGCACTCGACTTTGTTATTGAGTACAACAACGCTAAGATGACAGGTTGCTCAAAGGCAACAGGCTGTATGGAAATTGCAATGGCCGGTGCTATGGGTGAAGCTGCTGTTCAGGCAGTTGAAGCTAAGACAGTTAAGTATTCAGCTGCTGTTGAAAAAGGCTTTGACACTGCAGGCGCAGTTCTTGCTACATTCACATTCGATAAGGTTGCTGACTCTGAGATTTCTAAAGAAGATATCGCTTTGGTAGTTACAAACTGCTCAGGCGAGTATGAAATCGTAAACAACATCCCTGTTGTTGAAGAGCCTTCTACTGAGACTTCAACAGAGCCCTCAACAGAGCCCTCAACTGAGCCTTCAACAGAGCCCTCAACTGAGCCCTCAACAGAGCCCTCAACTGAGCCCTCAACAGAGCCCTCGACAGAGCCCTCAACTGAGCCCTCAACAGAGCCCTCAACAGAGCCCTCAACAGAGCCCTCAACTGAGCCCTCAACTGAGCCCTCAACTGAGCCCTCAACTGAGCCCTCAACTGAGCCCTCAACTGAGCCCTCAACAGAGCCCTCAACAGAGCCTTCAACAGAGCCCTCAACAGAGCCCTCAACAGAGCCTTCTGAGGAGCCGACAGAGCCTTCAACAGACAAGCCTGCTGATGGTGATGTTGTTAACCCCGATACAGGTGATAGCGTAACAGCTACAGCTGCTATCTTCTCTCTTCTCGCAGTAAGCGGTGCATCAATTGTTGCACTTCGCAAGAAGGAAGACTAATTTAAGTTCACAAGGGGATTATTCCGGATAACTCCCTTATGATACCAAACTTTTAACGCCCCCACACAGACCTATGGGCGTATGGTCTGTGTGGTTTTTTCTTTTTTATTATTATATTTTGAGCTTGCTTTAATATGTGTTTCAAACGGTGAAAAATCACCGTTTATTTTTTTGTATTGTGATACAAATTCGGGTTTGTAGAGTTCTTTTGCCAAAGGAGCCCAAAAGGGAGATTGGATAATAAATGGTCTGTTGCGCAAAAGCATATTTCTATGTCATTCTGAACGCAGTGAAGAATCTTTTCTTTTCAGGATTTTTCGTTTCAGTCAGGATGACACTGCTGAAAATCCCTGCAAACCCGAATTTATCAATACTCATCCTGCAGAGATATTATTATTTCAGCCAGATACTACCTATTGCAAAACAATATTTTCTATAGTATAATGTTAAACGGATATATATGAAATTCATCAAGAAAGCGGTGCGTTATGTCTTATATTCAGTTTGCCAATGTTTCAAAAATCTATAAGGTGGGAGATACGGAGATTCACGCTCTTTCGAATGTCAGTTTTGATGTTGAACAAGGAGAAATCTGCGTTGTTGTCGGCCCGAGCGGAGCAGGAAAAACAACCCTTCTGAATGTTCTCGGCGGTATGGACTCCTGCTCTGAGGGTCAAATTGCCGTTGATGACAGAATTATCACCGATTTCAGAAAGCGCGCACTTATGCATTACAGACGCGACGATGTCGGCTTTATATTCCAGTCGTATAACCTTGTGCCGAACCTTACCGCTCTTGAAAATCTTGAACTTGTTGCAAATCTCAGCAATAAGGCTGTCGATTGTATGGAGCTTATGCACCTTGTTGGTCTTGAAAAGAGGGCGAATCTTTTCCCGTCTCAGCTTTCGGGCGGTGAGCAGCAAAGAGTTGCTATTGCACGAGCTCTTGTTAAAAAGCCGAAGGTGCTTCTTTGTGATGAGCCAACAGGAGCTCTTGACTACGAAACGGGAATCCAGATTCTCAGGCTTATAAAAAGAGCAAGCGAAATTATGAATATGACCGTACTTATCATAACTCATAATAATGCAATCTCTCCGATTGCGGATAGAGTTATAACAATGAAAAGTGGTAGAATAAGTAAAATTGAACTCAACGATACTCCTATGCCTGTTGAAAGGATTGAATGGTAAATGAAGAAAACCCTTTTTAAGGATACTCTTCGCAGTATATCGGCAAACAGGCTGAGGTTTATCTCAATCATCGTTATCGTAGCGTTGGGAATAAGCTTTTTTATAGGTATCAAGTCCTCCTCACCTGCGATGGGTTATTCAGCGAATGAGTATTTCAGAATCAATAATCTTCTTGATCTGCGTGTAACCTCGCAGATTCCGTTTACGGATGAAGATATTGAAAAAATCGAAAATATAAGAAAAGTTGATTATGTTGTACGCTCAAAGTACATCGATGCTGTGGTCAGCGTCGGGGATTCAACGCTTGTTGATGAGAGCGGAACGGAGCTTGCCTGCCGTATTTCTTCTTTGAATATTGAACAGGCAAAGATGTTTACTCAAACGGGAAGTGCAGACGATTCGTATGTGAACAGAGTCATTCTTAAGGATGGCAGATATCCTGAAAAAGCGGGAGAATGTCTCATTGATGCGGCGGCGGTAAAAAAATACGAAAGTCTGGGTATAGGCTCTGTTATAAGGCTTTCAGCGAAGGATTCGGCAGTTAATGACGCTCTCAATGTTCAGGAGTTGAAAATAGTCGGAACGGTTGATTCGCCGATGTATATCTCGGATGAACGGGGAAATACTCAGGTCGGTTCAGGAGCGCTGAGCAGTTTTGTTTTCGTCGATGAAGACGATTTTAAAACCAATGAAATCAATGAGCTTTTTGTCAAAATCAATTACGATGACATTTATGATAAGTTTTCGGATGAGTATGCATCGATTGTTGATAAAATTGCGAGTGAAATAAAGCTTATTTCGGCAGATGCGATGAGCTCTAACCTCTCGTATCTCAAAATTGAATATAATAATAAAATTCAGCAGAAGCAGGCTGAGATAGATGCATATGAAGCTTCAAGCGCTGTTGAGCTGACGAATAAGCAAAAAGAAATCGATGAGTTTAAGGCATATGTGGACAGTGAAGACGAAATTCTTGCGCAAAAAAAAGAGCAGAACGAAAGCGAGAAGGCTTCGCTGAAGCAGACTCTTGACTCAGCAACAAACCGTTACAATACCCTGAAATCGGAGTATGAAGCGAATGTCAAGGCGTTTGAAAGCGGTAGTTCGGAAATCAAGGGTTACACAGAGCAAAAAAAGCTTTACGATGAGATATACGCAAAGTATATTGAAGAAACGCAGAAGGTCACGGAGCTTGAGGGCGAAATGGAAATCGCTAAGGCTGACCTTGAAACAAAACGGGCTTTGTACGATTCGATTCAATCGAAAATTGATTCGAGAAATGCGGAAATCAAGAGAATCAACAATGATATTCTCAGCCTTTCGGGTGAAATCGACACCCTGAGAGGCGAACTCAGTATGCTGGAAAATAAAACAATCCCCGATCTTAAGAAGGATATTTCAGATCTTAAATCGAAAATTGCGGCGCTGGAAAATAAGGGTGCGCTTACTGACTATGAGACGGCTTTGCTGATAGGATATAATACTGAGCTTGGCAGGAAAGAGAGCCAGCTCAAGTCATCCGAAGGTAAGGCTAACGACTGTAACAGTAAAATTGCGTCAAAGACAAACTCTATAACAGAAAAGAATAATTCCGTCAATACGCTGAAAAACGAAATCAAGACGGAAGAGACCAATCTTGCGGCAGTTAAATCATCCTTGACCGCGGCGCAGACGGTATACGATAATGCGCAGAAAAGCTATAATGATGCAAAGTCTGCGTGTGAGTCAAGTGAGAAGATTCTTGAAAATCATAAGGCGGCTCTTGATAAACTGACATCGGGTCAGACTAAGCTTCTTGAGCTGAATAAAACAATTGAAAATCAGAAAAAAGAGCTTGATTCTCTCAGCATTACGGTAACGAAAGCGCAGGTGCGCTATTCCTTGAAGGCAAGAAACTCCGGTCGTGAGCTTCAAAAGGCGCAGTATGACCTTGATAATGCAAAAAGCCGTTACCACACAATCGACAGCGAGCTTACGGAGCTGAAAGGAAAAATCGAAAGTCAAAAATCGGCGCTCAGTCAGGATCTTAAAAAGCTGAAAAATACTCTTAATAATATTGACAGTATAACCTGGCAGACTACCACTCAGCAACAGCTTGCAGGTCATATTTCCTTTAAAAAGAGTATGGACAATATCCTTTCGATGTCAAATATATTCCCGATAATATTCTTCATAACGGCAATGATTGCCTGCTTTGTGATTATGATGAAGAATGTTGAAGAGGGAAGGGGCTCAATAGGACTTCTGAAAGCGTTTGGTTATTCTAATTTCACTATAATAGGCAAATACTCGCTGTATTCTGTGTTGGCATGGCTTGGCGGAGCTTTTGTCGGCGGCTTGCTCGGAACCTGTGTTGTCCCGTCGCTTGTTTATTCAATTTACGATATTGTTTATACAGTTCCGAATGTAGGCGCGCGTTTCGACCTTAAATATATTCTTATCGGTCTCGGCGTATCGTTTGCAACAACTATGATTGCAACATTTGTTGCAGTTTTCAGAGAGCTGAGGATGTACCCGGCGGCACTTATGAGACCGAAGATGGTTGGCTATAACCGCCGCTCTCTGCTTGAAAGGTTGCCGGATTTTTGGGGCAGACTTCCGTATGGTATTGTTCTTCTTATAAGAACGGTTATCAGAAGCAGAAAGAGAGTTGCGGTCGGCTCAATAGCGATTGCCTGCTGTACTGCTTTGATTCTTTCTTCTCTCGGACTTTTTAATTCGGTTACAGATGTTTCAGAGTCTCAATACGGCGAAGACGGTATATTCAAATATGATGTCCAGTTTGTACTCAATGCAAATCAGAACCCGAACGAAAGCGCTGTTCTGAAGAACGTCTCATTAAACGATTCCGTGACGGCGGCTATGCTTATTTCGAATATTTCTATGTCATTGTCGCCTGACAGTGAGCGTAAAGTGTCGGAAAGCGTTCATGTTGTAACTCCCAGCAATACTGAGGATATCGCTAGCTATATCAATCTCGATATTGTTGAAGGCTCAGCAGATATTGCAAACGGCGGAGTGGTTCTTTCGCAGAAAATTGCAGAGAATTTAGGCATTTTTTCAGGTGATATGATTTATCTGACGGACTCGGACGATGTTGTTCATTGCGTAAAAGTTATAGGCATTGTAAAGAATTATATCGACCATTATGCGTATATTTCTCAAAAAACCTATGAGGAGGTTTTCTTTGAAGCACCGGAGTACAAATATCTCGTGTGTACGCTTAAGGACTACCTGACAGATGAAGAAATATCGGCCTTTGCGGCTGAGTATCTTAAAACGGAAGATGTTGCGGGTGCAACCACATCGCAGACAATGTCCCGAACGGCGGATACGGCGATTAATCAGGTTATGATACTCGTTGCGCTCTTCGTTCTTTCTGCGTGCCTTCTTGCTATGATTGTTATGTATACGACCTCTAATGTAAACATCAGCGAGAGAACGCACGAAATTGCAAACATCAAGGTTATCGGCTTCAGCGACGGTGAGGTGTTGCTGTATGTTATACGCGAAAATATTATTTCAACGGCAATTGGAATTATCATCGGCCTTGTATCGGGTATATTCCTGCACAATGCTCTTGTTAATCTGATTTCAGTTGAAAATGTGATGTACGGAAATACGATTTCGTTATGGAGCTTCTTTGCTGCGGCGTGGATAATAATAACCGTAGCGGTGCTTGCAGCGTTGCCGATTCTCTTTAAAATCAACAGGGTAAAAATGGCAGAAACACTTAAATCGATTGAATAAGATAATTCTCCGGACGGCAGTTTGTCGCTCGGAGAATTATTTTTTACCAAAGTGTTAATTTGTGTCTTTTTTTATTGCATTATGAAAGAAAATGGGGTATAATAAACCGATTATAAGATTATAAAGAGAGGTGTTTGTTTTTGGGTATCGATAAGCAGTCAAAAAGCTGTTTCGTATCGCAGGAAGAGCTTCTGAAGCAAAAAGAATATGCGGCTCTTGCAGGCTCGGTTTTGTCCTCGCGATTTACGGATAAACCCCTCGCTTTTGTGCATACCTACGGTTGTCAGGGCAATGTTTCGGACGGTGAAAGAATCAAAGGAATCCTTGAAACCATTGGCTATGGCTTTACAGATAATGTTGAAGACGCCGACCTTATTCTTTACAATACCTGCGCTATCCGTGAACACGCAGAGGATAGAATCTACGGCAATGTCGGCGCAATCAAAAAGCTGAAAAAATCGAATCCGAATCTCATAATTGCGCTTTGTGGCTGTATGATGCAGCAGCAAAGAGTTGCGGAGAAAATAAGAAAGAGCTATCCTTTTGTAAACCTTGTTTTCGGAACTCATGTTATCCATAGAATTCCTGAGCTGCTTTATAAGGTGCTAAGTACGGGCAAGAGAGTTTTTGAATGTGAAGACTGTGATGGCGTTATCGCTGAAAATCTTCCGATAAGAAGAGACGGAAACATCAAGGGTTGGCTTCCGATAATGTACGGATGCAATAATTTCTGCAGCTATTGTATCGTTCCTTATGTAAGAGGAAGAGAGAGAAGCCGCAGGCCCGAGGATGTTATAAACGAAGCAAAAGAGCTTATTGCAATGGGCTGTAAGGATATAACTCTTCTCGGTCAGAATGTCAATTCATACGGCAAAAACCTTGATTGTGGAATTAACTTTGCAAAGCTGCTTGAGCAAATCAATGATATTGAAGGCGATTTCATAATTAGGTTTATGACTTCGCATCCTAAGGATTGTACGAAGGAATTGCTGGATACAATGGCTCGTTGCAAAAAGGTTGCGAAGCATCTTCATCTTCCTTTCCAAAGCGGAAACAACAGAGTGCTTAAAGAAATGAACAGAGGCTATACAAGAGAGCAGTATCTTGAGCTTGCGCGATATGCCCGTCAGGTTATGCCTGACCTTTCTATGACGAGCGATGTTATCGTAGGCTTCCCGGGCGAAACTTACGATGAGTTTAAGGATACACTTTCGCTGATAGATGAAGTTAAATTCACATCGCTTTATACCTTTATCTTCTCTTCAAGACCCGGAACAAAGGCGGCATCAATGCCCGATCCTGTTTCCCGTGACGAGAAGGGAGTATGGTTTAAGGAGCTGACGGATCTGCAGGAAAAAATTGCAGGCGAAAGAACGGCAAGGATGAAGGGTGAAATCTTCGAGGTTCTTTGCGAAGGGTATGCAAAAGAGGGAATCCTCAACGGCAGAACACAGGGAAATGTGATGATAGAATTTCCCGATGTTGAGGGGAAAGAGCTTATTGGCAGATTTTGCAAGGTAAAGGTTACGGAGCCGCTGACCTGGATAGTCAGGGGCGAGCTTGCAGAATAAATCAACGGTTATAATTTCAGGTTATAATATAAAAATTATTTTTAAGGAGACTTTTAAAATGGATGTAATTGAAATCACAAGACAGCTTGGTGCTGCAATTCAGAAGGACGAGCGTTATCTTGCTTTCCACGAGGCAAGAAAGGTAAATGAGGCTGATACAGAGCTCAACGACCTTATCAATAAGATTCAGCTTATCCATATGTCTTACCAGCACGAGGCTGCAAAGGATGATGCAAACGAAGAGAAGCTTCAGGCTTATGATAAGGAATTCTCAGAGGTTTATGCAGCGGTTATGGCAAACGAGAATATGCAGAAGTATGAGGCTGCAAGAAAAGCTGTTGACGATATGATGAATTATCTTACTCAGATTCTTGCAATGTGCGTTCAGGGTGAAGACCCTGCAACCTGTGATCCTGCGGCTGCTCACGAGCATAGCTGTTCAGGTGAATGTAGCTCTTGCGGCGGTTGCCACTAATCTATTAATTATTTCTTCTTGAGGTGAAGCAGATGGCTGAAATGACGCCGATGATGAAGCAGTATCTTGAAATCAAAAAGAATTATCAGGATACCATTCTCATGTTCAGACTGGGCGATTTTTATGAAATGTTTTTTGAAGACGCAAAGACTGCGTCCCGTGAGCTTGAACTCGTTCTGACAGGCAGGGACTGCGGTCAGGAGGAGCGCGCCCCTATGTGCGGTGTGCCTTTTCACAGCGTGGATTCATATATTGCCCGCCTTGTTTCAAGGGGTTATAAGGTTGCTATCTGCGAGCAGACAGAAGATCCTGCAACAGCGAAGGGAATTGTCAAACGCGATGTTGTGCGTATTCTTACTCCGGGTACTGTTATTGAAAGCAGTATGCTTGATGAGTCTAAAAACAATTTCCTTTGCTCAATCTGGCTTAACGGTACATCGGCAGGCGTCTGCTTTGCCGATGTCTCGACGGGCGAGCTTAACCTTACTCAGGTTAATGAAAAAAATCCTTCCAACAAAATTGTAAATGAAATCGGCAGATATATGCCGACGGAAATTCGATACAATGCGGATGTCGTCAGAAGCGATAAAATCCGCGATTTTATAAAAAACCGTGTTGAGTGTACTGCAGATGAAATCGACTCTTCGAAAATTACGGTTGATTACAGCCGTCAGGTTATCATCAACCATTTCGGAAAAAGCCTTACGCAGTTAGGTCTTGAGGGTAGTGATGAAGCTGTATGCGCTCTGGGCGCAACTATAGATTATCTGACGGAGGTTCAGAAATCAGGACTTGATAACATCAAGGAAATCGAATTTTATTCGGATAACCAGTTTATGAAGCTTGACTTTTCGTCAAGAAGAAATCTTGAACTGACAGAAACAATGCGCAACCGTGAAAAACGGGGCACCCTTCTCTGGGTTCTTGATAAAACAAAATCCGCAATGGGCAAACGCCTTATAAGAAGCTGGCTTGAACAGCCTCTTATGAACATTGCAAAGATAAGCAAGAGACACAATGCAGTAGCAGAGCTTTGTGCAGATTCTCTTCTTTTGAATAATGAAATTGAAAATATTGCAAATGTCAGCGATATCGAAAGACTTATGGCAAGAATCGTTTACGAAACTGCAAACGCAAAGGAGCTTCGTGCTCTTCTTGCAACAATAAGGCTCTTACCCGGTATCAAAGACTGCATTTCAGGCTGTAAATCAGCGTTACTTCAGGAAATGCACTCAAACATAGATTTGCTTAATGATATTGAGGCGCTTATTGATGGCGCTATCGATGAAGACCCTCCCTTCACCGTAAGAGAGGGCGGAATGATAAAGGACGGATTCAACGAAGAGCTTGATTCTCTTCGAGATATTGTCAAGAACGGCAAAGGCTATATCGCGGCCGTTCAGCAAACAGAACAGGAAAGAACGGGTATTAAAAAGCTGAAAATCGGCTATAACCGTGTTTTTGGTTACTATATTGAAATTCCCAATTCTTTTAAGGAGCTAGTACCCGAAGAATACATCAGAAAGCAAACCCTTGCCAACTGTGAAAGATACATAACGAGCGAGCTTAAAGAGCTTGAGTCCAAGGTGCTCGGTGCTCAGGAAAGAATCGTCAAGCTTGAATATGAAATTTTTGTTCAGGTAAGAAACCGTGTTGCTCAGGAGCTTTACAGAATTCAGAAAACGGCTCATGCAGTTGCGACAATAGATGTGCTTTGCTCGTTGGCAAATGTTGCTCTTAAAAACAACTATACCTGTCCTCAGATGACGGACGGTCACGAAATAATCATCAGGGATGGAAGACATCCCGTTGTCGAAAAAATGGTCAAGGATACTCCTTTTGTTCCAAACGATACATTTCTTGATTGTGCAGATAACCGATGCGCAATCATCACGGGACCTAATATGGCGGGTAAATCAACCTATATGCGTCAGGTCGCTTTGATAGTTCTTATGGCGCAGTGCGGAAGCTTTGTTCCTGCATCGAGTGCGCAGATAGGCATTGTGGACAGTATATTCACCCGTGTCGGTGCCTCTGATGACCTTGCATCGGGTCAGTCAACATTTATGGTCGAGATGAGCGAGGTCGCAAACATTCTTTCAAATGCAACGCAGAACAGTCTTCTTATTTTCGATGAAATAGGCAGAGGTACTTCTACTTTCGACGGAATGAGCATTGCACGAGCAGTTCTCGAATATGCGGCTGATTCAAAAAAGCTCGGAGCAAAAACTCTTTTTGCAACTCATTATCATGAGCTGACAGAGCTTGAAAGCGAAATCAGCGGCGCTAAAAACTACAACATAGCAGTTAAAAAACGAGGCGATGACATAACATTCCTGCGCCGTATCGTCAGAGGCGGTGCAGACGGAAGCTACGGTATTGAGGTTGCAAAGCTTGCAGGCGTACCGAATGCCGTCGTCAACAGAGCAAAATCAATTCTCAAAGAGCTTGAGGAAAAGGGAGTTGTAACGGTCACCAAAACTGTTGAAGCTCCTAAAGAGGAAGAAATGCAGCTTTCATTTGGCTCAAATGCAAGTAACGGGATTGTTGAAAAGCTAAAGACTGTTGATGTCAATACTTTAACTCCTATTGAAGCCTTGCAGATGCTCTATGAGCTGAAAAAAGAAGCAGAGAAAATATAAAGGCGGTGATTCAGTGCCTCAGATAAATATATTGCCAAAGCACCTTGCAGAGCTTATTGCGGCAGGTGAGGTCGTGGAAAGACCTGCTTCAATCGTAAAAGAAATAATGGAAAATGCCATCGATGCAGGCGCTGATAAGATCACTCTTGAAATTCAGCGCGGTGGAGTAACCTATATCAGGATTACTGATAACGGTTGCGGAATTGAGCGTTCTGAGGTCAGAAAAGCTTTTATCAGCCACGCAACGAGCAAGATTACTAACGAAAATGACCTTAATTCAATTCTGACTCTCGGTTTCCGTGGTGAAGCTCTCGCTTCAATTGCGGCAGTTTCACGGGTTGAAATGATGACGAGGGCAAGAGGCGAGGAGATCGGCACCCGTTATTGCATAGAAGGCGGCGAGGAAATCCTCTTGGATGATGCAGGTTGCCCCGAAGGCACGACCCTTATTGTAAGAGATATTTTCTATAACACTCCCGCGAGAATGAAATTCCTTAAAAAGGATGTAACGGAGGCGAATGCTGTTGCAGGAGTGGTGGACAGAATTGCTCTTTCGCATCCCGAGGTCAGCATAAGATTTATCCGTGACGGTAAGGATGTGCTTTTCACAACGGGTGACGGTAAGCTTGAAAGTGCAATCTATAATGTTCTCGGCAAGGAATTTGCGTCAACTCTCATTCCGGCAGAGTACGAGCTTGAGGGGATAAAGGTCAGCGGTTTTATTTCAAAGCCGTTTAATTCAAGACCTAACAGAACAATGCAGTTTTTCTTCCTTAACAGCAGATTTATTAAAACCCGAACGGGTCTTGTTGCTCTTGAGGAAGCTTATAAAAATCAGATTATGGCAGGCAAATTTCCTGCTTGTGTACTTAATATTCAGGCGAATGCACAGAGCGTTGATGTCAATGTTCATCCGGCAAAGACGGAAGTGCGCTTCGCTAACGAAAAGATGATTTTCAATGCCGTTTATTATTGCGCAAAGTCTGCTCTTTCAGATGATGTCAGCAGAGTTCAGGCGAATATTCAGCAGAAGCAAAAGCAGTTTTTGCAGAAGCAGTATATGCCTCAGCCGGTAAGCGGCAAACAGATAAAGATTTATGAACAGCAACTTGAAAAGGTTTCTAAAGAGGATTTCTGGCAGAAAACGACGGCGGATGAATTCAGAGCCGTTCCTGAGAAAAAGCAGGAGCCGTTGAATGTTGCATCAAAGCTCGTTTTTCGTGATGAGTCTGTATTTAAGGTTGAAAAAGACAGCTTTAATCTGATTCCTGAAAAAGAGACGGTAAAAATTGAGGTAGTAGAAGAAAAGGCTGATTTTCCTGCGGTTGTTGAGGAAAAAAAGACCGAGGTCTGTCTTCCCGAACCGAATGTTGTGAAGGAAAGTGAAGTCGTAAGGTTTGATGTTGTCGAAGAAAAGGAAATTCCTGAAATCGAACCGTACAGAGTTATCGGCGAAGCTTTTAAAACCTATATTCTCGTTGAGCAGGGTGAAAAGCTATTGCTGATTGATAAGCACGCGGCGCACGAAAGAATGCTCTTTGAAAAGTACAGAGCGGCTCAGGACAGTATCGAAACGCAGATGCTTCTCGTGCCGGTCACGGTAACGCTCAGCAAAGAGGAATATTCAGCGATGCTTGATAACCTTGAAATTCTCTCAAAAGCAGGCTATTCAATTGAAGATTTCGGCAGCAGTATGGTTATTCTCAATGAATGTCCGACGGCGGTTGCGGATGCCGACCTTGCAGAAATCGTTATGGAGCTTGCAGGCTATCTTGCAGATAACAGAAAAGAAATTATCCCTGAAAAGCTTGATTGGATATATCATTCAACAGCTTGCAGGGCGGCAATAAAAGCAGGGGACAGAACATCGGCGTTTGAACTCAATTCATTTGTTGAAAAGTTACTCAATAATCCCGATATCCGTTACTGTCCTCACGGCAGACCTGTTCTTATCGAGCTTACAAAACGGGATATTGAAAAGAATTTCGGCAGAATTTAATTTCAAGTAACCGCTGATTAAATCGAAGTCCCAATTCTCAGCGGCTACTTTTCCGTCAGAAATGCCAAAAATACTCGTTAATACACAAAGTATTGCCTGCGTTTTTTGCCATTCCTAACAAAAAACTTTCACGCTGATAATCGCAACCCGATTTAATCAGCGGTTACTAAAAGGAGATGATCGGATTGAAGAAAATACCCGTTGTTGCGGTAGTCGGCCCGACTGCCTCGGGAAAATCCGATCTCGCAGTTGAAATCTGCCTTGAATTCGGCGGAGAAGCTGTTTCTGCAGATTCAATGCAGATTTATAAAGGAATTGATATTTCAACAGCCAAGCCGACCGAAGAAGAGAAAAAAGGCGTGCCTCATCATATGATGGGTTTTCTTGATGATACTGAGTCTTTCAGCGTTGCTGAATATCAGCGAATGGCAGGGGAATGTATCCGTGATATCCATTCAAGAGGAAAGCTGCCCGTAATTGTCGGGGGTACGGGGCTTTATATCGATACCCTTCTTAACGACATTAAGCTTACGGAGGATTCGTTTGATGAGAGAACCAGAGCAAAGCTTCTTGAAAGAGTTGAAAATGAGGGCGTAGAAAGCCTTCTTAGCGAGCTTCAGAAAGTCGATCCTGAGTATGCCGCAAAAATGCATCCTAATAATGTGAAGAGAATTGTTCGAGCGCTTGAGGTATGGTATTCATCAGGAATTACGATGACCCGTCAGCTTGAAGAATCGCATAGGGAAAGTCCGTACGATGTCTGCTTTATCGGCATAGATGCGACGGACAGAGCTTTTCTCTATGAAAGAATAAACCGCCGCGTCAGCGTAATGCTTGAAAGCGGACTTGAGGAAGAGGCGCGAGAATATCTTTCAAAGAAGAACACGGCAACCTCGTCTCAGGCGATAGGATGCAAGGAGCTGAAGCCTTATTTTGACGGCGAAATAACTCTCAGTGAAGCGGCGGATAACTTAAGGCAGGCGACGAGAAGATATGCCAAAAGGCAGTTGACCTGGTTCAGGCGAAATAAGGAGATTAACTGGCTTATGGCAGATAAATATAATTCGAAAAAAGAGATGCACGAAGAGGCATTTAAGATTATAAGAAAGTGGAAAGGGGATATGACAGAATGATAAAAGACAGAAAATGGATAAATGTATTTTGCGTAGTTCTTTTGGCGGCTGTTATGCTTTACCTTTTTCAGGATGTTTTTAAAACGAACAGCAATAAATACGAAACTGAGGTTGCAGAAGAGGTAACTGTTCAGGAAAAGGTCAATCTTCAGGCTTTCATTGTGCGCGATGAAAGATATATTGACTCAGGCGCTTCAGGAACCGTTGTTTCAGTAGTTTCGGACGGTGACCGCGTAGCCAGCGGAGATACCGTTGCAAGAGTGTGTACATCAGAGCAGGACGCTGCGGATTTCGCTGAGCTGGAGGAGGCGAAAAAACTGCGTGACCGCTATTCCCGTCTCAGCGGTCAGACGGAGCTTGATGCCCTTGATATGGAAAAGCTGAACAAGAATATTGATGAAGCTTATACCGATTTTCTTGAAACAGCAGGCTCGAGAAATTACAAAGGGCTCAACGCCTGCATTAATGAGCTTGAAGATTCTCTTGCAAGCAAGCAGGTTCTTATGAACGGCGGTATTGATATCAGCTCCAAAATCAGTGCTCTTGATAAAAGAATTGCTGAGCTTGAAGCTAAGAAAATATCTGCAAAGGACATTCCTGCCCCTCTTTCGGGTTACTATATCAGCAATATTGACGGCTATGAGGAGGCGGTCGGATATAAAGATCTTTCCAAGCTGAATGTTTCAATGGTTAATAAGGCTCTTGATTACAGCGCAAAGACGGTTGACGGCAAAATGGGGAAGATTGTCGCAAGCTATAAATGGTACATTATCGCAAATATAGACAGTAAGTATTCAAAGCTCCTTGAAAAAGGCGAGTCTCTCAAGGTGAATATTCCCGAATACGGCTTTAAGGATGTACCCGTTGTTGTTGAGTATATGTCGGCAGAGTCGGGCGGCAAAATTGCGGTCGGAATTTCCTGTAATGTTATGAATGAAACCTATGCGAATATAAGAATTGAAAATATCGAGCTTGTTATTGCAGAGCATACGGGGTATAGAGTTAAGACAAATGCAATTCACACCTATGACCCTGAAAAGGAAACAACAACTCTCAGGGACGGCGATGAAGCTCAGACAACTCAGAAGCCTGAAATTATAACGGTTGTTTATATCCTTCGCGGTAATGTTATGAACGCGAGAAGGGTTGAGATTTTATATACGGATGGCGAGTATTCAATTGTTAAGAACGATACTAAATCGTCGCAAGGGATAAAGCCTATTCAAAGATATGATGAAGTTATTGTGAAGGGAAGGAATCTGAAAAATGGACGAAGCATTGGTTAAACAGCGTTTTCACGATATAGAGGAAAACTATAAGATAATTAAAAATAACATTGCCGAAGCCGCAATAAAAGGCGGCAGAAAGCCGGAGGATATAAGGTTTATGGCGGTAACAAAAACCGTTGACAGCTTATATATCAACCATGCGCTTTCGCTTGGCATAGACCTGATAGGCGAAAACAGAGTTCAGGAATTTCTTTCAAAAAGGGATGAGCTTAACCTCAATGGAGTCGAAAAGCACCTTATAGGCCATCTGCAGACCAACAAGGTAAGGCAAATCGTAGGCGAAGTTGATATGATTGACGGCGTAGACAGCGTAAAGGTTGCCAAAGAAATAGGAAAAGTTTCGCAGAAAAAGGGGATAATAACTGATGTTCTTGTTGAAGTGAACATCGGAGGCGAAGAGAGCAAGTTCGGTCTTGACCCTGCAAGGCTGAATGAAACTGTTTGCGAAATGTCGGAAATTGAAGGGATAAAAATCAAAGGTTTGATGGCAATTCCACCTATTTGCACAAATGAAGAGGAAAATCGCAAATTTTTTTCAAATATGTATACAATGTTTCTTGACATAAAGGCTAAAAAAATAGATAATGTTAGTATGAGTATTCTGTCTATGGGAATGTCCGATGACTATGCGAGCGCAATTCTTGAAGGCTCAACAATGGTCAGAGTCGGCTCATCTCTTTTCGGCAGAAGAGTATATTAAAAATTAAACGGAGGACTGTTTTATGGGATTCGGCGATAAATTCAAGAATATTTTCAATGTTTCCGAAGAGGAATATTTTGATGATATGGAAATGGACGAAAGAGACCGCAGAGATGACGATTATTCAAGGGAAGTAAGAAGCAACAATTTTGGCTTCAATCGAGCAAAGAACGAGTCAGGCGAGTCAAAGGTAGTTGATATGCGCGCATCTGCATCTTCAACACCTGCAGCAAAGGCTCATGTCGTGTTTAAAAAGCTGGACAGATATGAGGATGTCGGCTCTGTTGCGGATGTTCTTAATGAAAAGAGAATAGTTATTCTCAACCTTGAAACCTGCCCGAACGATATTTCGGTCAGAATTATCGATTTCTTAAGCGGCGTTGCTTATGCCAACGGCGGAGAGATGAAGAGAGTTGCAGGCAGAGCATATATTATAACTCCGTACAATGTGCCCCTTTCAGGTGAGCTTCTTGACGGTATCGATTATTCTAATTATTGATAAAATTTCAGTTTAAAATGCAGGAGGACAAACTTATGTTAACACCGGCAAAAATCAAAAACCATCATTTCGAAGCTACAGGACGCAATGCTTATAAAGCGGACAGTGTTGACAGCTTCTTTGAAGAAGTAGCAGCTTCGTATGAGCAGATGTTCCGTGAAAACGGAGAGATGTATAAAAAAATAAGCCTTCTTGCCGAGAGACTTGAAGAGTACAGAAACGATGAAGATAATATTCGCAATGCTCTTCTTACGGCTCAGCGTATGTCAGAGCAGATTCAGCGCGAGGCAAGAGAGAAGGCAGATACTCTTGTTTCAGAGGCTCAGGCAAGAGCTGTTGCAGAAAACGCAAGAGTAGATGCTGAGACAAACGAGATGATGGCTCAGGCAAATTATCAGGCTCAGGCAATCGTTTCAGAGGCAAAGAAGCAGGCAGAAAAGATTATTTACGATGCTACTCACGAATCAAAAGAGGCCGCAATTTCCGCAAGAGATTGGATGATCAAGGAAGAGGCTGCTCTTGAAATGATGAGAGTTGAGGTAACGAAGTTTAAAAAGCAGATTCTTGATTCTTACAATGATCAGCTCGCTCTTATCGAAAAGCTTCCTGAAATAGTTTACGCTCAGGTTGATGCTGAAAATGAGGAAGAGGAAGCTCAGGCAGAAGAACCTGCTGTTGAGGAAGAATCAGCAGCCGAGGAGTTTGTTGCAGTTCCCGTAGCAGAACCCGTAAACGAGGAAACGGTTTCCGCTGATGCTTTTCCTCAGGTAAATGAAGAGGAAACTGTTAATGTTGATACTCTTCAGCAGATGATTGAAGAAACAGAAGATACGGATGCCGATACAGATCCGTATATTGAAGAACCCGTTGAAGAAGAGCCTGTTATGATGCTTGATGATGAAGATGCAAAGGAGTTTGTGCTCCCTTCTGTTGATGAGGCATCGAATTCAGAACTCAATGAGATGGTAGGATATTTCTCAACGCCGACAGAGCGCGTTGCAGAGGATGTTTCTTTTGCTAAGCCTAAGCAGGAAGAAAAAACAGGTTTTAAGCTTGATGTTGATAAGATTTCAGCATTTGGTTCAGTTGAGCCTGAAATGGACGAAGCAGACGAATTCGACGAGGATTTCGATGACGATGACGGAGATGACCTCGCGGCAAAGTTTAAGAGCTTCTTCAAAAAATAATGAGAAGATTTATAAGCATAATCGCCATAGCGGGATTGACCGCGATTGACCAGATTATAAAATTCTTTGTTGAGCGTGACTTGCGGCCGATAGATGAAAAGGCGTTTATAGACGGTTTTATCGGTTGGCAATATGTGCGCAATACGGGAGCAGCATTCGGCTCGTTCAGCAATAATACATTGCTTCTGTCAATTTTTACCGGGGTACTTCTGCTTGTTGGTATTGTCGCATTGCTTGCGGGTAAAATCAAAAATACATTTTACAGAGTATGCGCTGTTATTATAATAGCAGGCGGTCTCGGAAATCTTATTGACAGAATTTTTCGCGGCTTCGTCGTTGACTATATCGAGGTTCAGTTCATGGATTTCGCCGTTTTCAATTTTGCTGATATTCTTGTAACCTGCGGAGCTTTTATGATAATGGGTTATACGGTTTATGATATCATAAAAGAGCAGAAAGCAAAAAAAGCAGGTGATAAAAATGGATGAGATTTTAATCACCGCGCCTGACGCGTTTGCAGGGCAGAGGATAGATAAGGCATTGTCTGAGCTTACGGAATATACGAGGTCGCATATTCAGAAAATACTTGATGACGGAGAGGTTACGGTAAACTCAAGGCCGGTTTCGAAGGGCTATAAGCTTTCTTCGGGTGATGAGATCAGTTTTACTGCTCCCGAACCCGTTGAAATAGACGCGAAACCTGAGAATATCCCTCTTGATGTTGTTTACGAGGATGATGACCTTCTTGTTGTAAATAAACCCAGGGGTATGGTTGTTCATCCTGCCGCAGGTAATTATAACGGAACACTGGTTAATGCACTTCTCTATCATTGCGGAGACAGCCTTTCGGGAATAAACGGTGTTATCCGTCCGGGTATCGTTCACAGAATAGATAAAGACACAAGCGGACTTCTTATCGTTGCAAAAAATGATTATGCTCACGAGAAGCTTGCTTTGCAGATAAAGGAGCATTCCTTTAAAAGGCAGTACAGAACGGTAGTTCACGGCAGATTCAAAGAGCTGAGCGGTACTGTCGATGCGCCGATAGGAAGAAGTCCGAAGGACCGCAAGAAAATGTGTGTTACTCAGAAGAATTCTCGAAATGCGGTTACTCATTACGAGGTTCTTTCGCAAAATGATAAATTTTCTTTTTTAAAAGTAACTCTTGAAACGGGACGCACGCACCAGATCAGAGTTCATATGTCGCATATCGGGCATCCGGTTGCAGGTGATATGGTCTACGGCCCGAAAAACGGAGTTGTTTCACTTGGTGGACAGTGTCTTCACGCGGGATTAATAGGTTTTATTCATCCCCGTGACGGAAGGTACATTGAGTTGGAGGCAGAATTGCCTGAATATTTTAAATGCTTTTTAAAAAGCCAATCGTTAGGTGACTGAAAAGTCTACCTGCTAATTTAGTGGAGGTGTTATTTTGGACGCAGCAACAAAAAAACAGTTACAGATTAAGGCGTGCAATGTTCGCATGGGTGTAATCGAGGGCGTTTTTAATGCTAAATCAGGTCATCCGGGCGGATCATTGTCAATAGCAGATGTTCTTACCTATCTCTATTTTGAACACATTAATGTTGACCCGAAAAATCCTAAAGATGAAAACAGAGACCGTTTCGTTCTTTCAAAGGGACATACGGCACCGGCTCTTTATGCAGTTCTTGCTCATAAGGGATTTTTCCCGGTTTCCGAGCTTAAGAACCTTCGTAAACCCGGTTCAATGCTTCAGGGTCATCCGAGTATGAAGCTTACTCCGGGCGTTGATATGAGCACGGGTTCTCTCGGTCAGGGTATTTCAACAGCAGTCGGAATGGCTCTCGGCGCAAAGATCGACGGTAAGGATTACAGAGTTTATACAGTTCTCGGTGACGGCGAAATTCAGGAAGGTCAGGTATGGGAAGCTGCAATGTTTGCTTCCGCAAAGGCTCTTGATAATCTTTGTGCAGTTATTGATAATAACAATCTTCAGATTGACGGTTCGGTAGCAGAGGTTAACTCTCCTTATCCGATTCCTGAAAAGTTCCGTGCATTCGGATGGAATGTAATAGAAATCTACGGCCATTCCTTCGATGAAATTGACGCGGCTTTCAAAGCAGCATCAGAATTCAAAGGTAAGCCGACGGCTATTATCGTTAAAACAGTTAAGGGTTGCGGAGTTTCCTTTATGGAAGATCAGTGTTCATGGCACGGAACAGCTCCCAACGCCGAGCAGTATGAGCAGGCAATGGCTGAGCTTCAGGCAAAACTTGCAGAATTGGAGGCATAATTATGGCAGATGTAATTAAGACAGCAACCAGAGATGCTTACGGCAAGGCTTTGGTGGATTTGGGTGCGAAAGATGAAAGTCTTATCGTTATGGACGCCGACCTTGCAGCCGCAACAAAAACAGGTGCTTTCAAGAAAGCTTTCCCTGAAAGATTTTTCGACGCAGGTATTGCTGAGTCAAACCTTGTCGGCGTTGCCGCAGGTCTTGCAACAACGGGTCATACCGTGTTCGCAAGCTCATTTGCAATGTTCCTTGCAGGTCGTGCCTTTGAACAGGTTCGTAATACAATCGGTTATCCGCATCTTAATGTTAAGCTTGGTGCAACACACGCAGGTATTTCAGTCGGTGAAGACGGCGCAAGCCATCAGTGCTGTGAGGATATTGCTCTTATGAGAACGATTCCCGGTATGGTAATCATTAATCCTGCAGATGATATAGAAGCTTATGCGGCTGTTTTTGCGGCTGCTGAGTATGAAGGTCCCGTTTATCTTCGTTTCGGCAGACTTGCAGTGCCGAGATTCAATGACCCTGATAATTATAAATTCGAAATCGGCAAGGGTATCGAAATGGCAGACGGCAGCGATGTAACAATTATTGCAACGGGACTTATGGTAAACGAAGCAATGATTGCAAAGGATATGCTCAAGGAAGAGGGCATCTCTGCTAGAGTTATTAATATCCATACAATTAAGCCTATTGACAGAGACATCATCCTTAAAGCTGCAAAAGAAACGGGCGCAATTGTAACCGCCGAAGAGCATAATATAATCGGCGGCCTCGGCTCAGCAGTTGCAGAGGTTGTTTGCGAAGAAAATCCTGTTCCTGTTGTCAGAGTCGGCGTTGAAGATAAGTTTGGCGCATCAGGCCCTGCAGTGGAAATGCTTAAGATTTACGGTCTTTGCGCTTCAAATATTGTTGAGAAGGCAAAGAAAGCAATTTCAATGAAGTAATTTTGATTTTTCATATCTTACTGCTTCGCTTCGGCGGAGCAGTAAGAAGAGAATATGGCTCGTTTATTCGTACTGAGGTGCAGATAATATGAAAAATAACGATGGATTTGAGAATATTTATAGTAATAGTTTTAATGATGATGCTCGGGCTGTAAGTGAGTCTGAGCTTTTGCCAATTTATGAAGGTATGGAATTTTCAGGTGATATTCAGCCTGTTGAAGATGTAAAAATTTCCAAATACGAAAAAATCAAGGGTTCAGAAGATAAAAATGATAACCAGAAAAATGATTCAAAGAAGAAAAAAATATCGTTGAAAACGATTTTTAATAAACATAAAAAGCAGATTATAGCAGGAGCGATTGCTTTTTTGCTGATTGTAGCAATTGTTGTGGCGGTCGTTTTAATTATCAAAACCGGTAAGAACGATTCTCCGGTTAAAACTGTTTATTCAACAGGCGAAAGCATAGAGATAGTTCTTGAAAACGGTAAAGAATATGAAATTAAAGAGGCTGATA
>JAGAVE010000088.1 GCA_017942105.1 Clostridia bacterium
CGAAAACGGTCTTGCAGTTGCAAAGTTCCTTCAGTCGAGCGACAAGGTTGATTGGGTAACATATCCGTCTCTTGAAGGTGATAAGTGCTATGACCTTGCTCAGAAGTATCTTCCGAACGGTTCCTGCGGCGTCGTAAGCTTCGGCCTTAAGGGTGGCAGAGCTGCTGCAGAAGTGTTTATGAAGAATCTTAAAATTGCTGCAATTGAAACTCATGTTGCAGATGCAAGAACCTGCTGTCTCCATCCTGCAAGTGCAACTCATCGCCAGATGAACGATGAAGAGCTTGCTGCTGCAGGCGTTCCTGCAAACCTTGTCCGCTTCTCCTGCGGACTTGAAAGTGCCGATGATCTTATCGAAGATATTGCTCAGGCACTCAGTAAAGTTGAAGATTAAGAGTTGATAAATTATGCCTATTAAAATTCCAAATGAACTGCCTGCCGTAAAGGTGCTCAATGACGAAAATATATTTGTTATGACGGAGACAAGAGCGATAACGCAGGATATCCGTCCGCTGAAGATACTGCTTCTGAATCTTATGCCCAAGAAGATTGAAACGGAGACTCAGTTTGCCCGTCTTCTCGGCAATTCACCGTTGCAGGTTGAGCTTGAACTTATCCATACAAGCTCTCACAAATCAAAGCATACATCGGCAGAGCATCTTCTGACCTTCTATAAAACTTTTGAGGAAATCAAGCATAAAAAGTATGACGGAATGATTATCACGGGTGCTCCTGTTGAGCTGATGGATTTTGAAGAGGTTGAATATTGGAATGAGCTTTGCGAGATTATGGAGTGGAGCAAAAGCCATGTAACAAGCACATTCCATATCTGCTGGGGTGCACAGGCAGGTCTTTATTATCATTTTGGTATCGACAAGTTCAGACTTCCTCAGAAGATATCGGGTGTCTATCCTCATACGGTCGAGTATAAGCGTTCAATCCTTTTCAGAGGCTTTGATGATGTGTTTATGGTGCCGCAGTCGCGCTATACATCAATCAGCCGTGATGCTGTTGAAAAAGTTGAGGAGCTAAAGATTCTTGCATCCTCAGAAGAAACGGGAATTTACGCCCTCACGACTGAAAACGGGAAGCAGATTTTCATAACCGGACATTCTGAGTATGATGCGACGACTCTTCGTGACGAATATTTCCGCGACAGAGAAAAGGGGCTTGATATTCAGATGCCGAAGAATTATTTTCCCGATGATGACCCAACGAAGATGCCTCTTGCAACCTGGCGCTCGCACGCAAATCTTCTTTTCTCAAACTGGCTGAACTATTTTGTTTATCAGACAACGCCTTACGACATAGAAAGCATATAAAAATAAAGGAGCTGTTTTACGGCTCCTTTTTCTTTATGCTTTTTGAAATTATAAGAATCAGCAGAAGGAAAATTCCTATTCCCGTCATAATTCCGCAGGTGTCAACGAACATATCGAAAACTCTGCAGGCTCTTTCGGGCACAAAATGCTGATGCACCTCATCGCTTACTGCATATAAAATGCAGGGGATGAGAGGAACATAAAATTTTCTTTTGCCGAATGTGAAATGAACAGCACCCGTAACACAGAAGCCCAGCGCCGCAAATTCGCAGAAATGTGCCAGCTTGCGAAGAAAATTGTGAGAAACATAGTTTCCTATAAACTCTATGATTTTACTTAGCAGATTTTGGCTTACGGCTTCGGATTCTTCACCTGTTGCCGATGAAAACATAAATATCATAACCATAACAGCCAGGCTTAAAATCCAGAAAACGGCGGCAAGAAATTTATTTTTTTTAAGGAACAACAATTAACTCAGACCTCCGTTGATGAAATTAATTCCTTCAAAAGAGGGAAGGGAGTAAATGCCCGTAGCTTCACTGCTCAGAACAATATAATCCGAATAGTTAAACAGCGGAAGGAAAACAGCCGTGTTTATGAGATATTGTTCGGCAGTTTTAATGCTTTTTATGATTTCGTCACCTGATGCTTGATTTATGATTTTTAGCAAAAGCTCATCGTAGGAAGTGTTTGAATGGTTGAAGATATTGTTTTTATTGCCCGTGGTAAAGATTTTGAGCATATCTGTAGGGGCAGAGGACTCTGCTTTGATTTCGGTTACAGCAATCTGAAAGTTATCTTCTTTAATTCTTGTATCGAGAGTTTCTTTATTGACAACTTCGACTTTCGCGACGATTCTTGTTGCAAGAACTCTCTGCCAATCCTGGATAGCGTTCTGCATTTGCGCTGCGTATTCGTCTGTGCAAATAATCTTTATTTCAGCGGAATCCTTGCCGATTTCCTTGAGACCTGTTTTCCAAAGCTCAAGAGCGGCGTCTTCATCATATCTAAGCTTTGCAACGCTTCCGGCGGCGGTTCTGTAGTTCGAATTTCCGAAGCGGCAGGTGGTCGGAACAATTCCGCTTGCGGCTCCGACTGCCTGAGACGGTTTGGAAATGCTTTCAGTTTTTGTCAGCATAACGAGCGCTTTTCTGAGATTTTCGTTGCTTAAGGATTGATCTTCGCAGTTAAATACAAAACCGGAAACTGAGTTTTCAATTGCTTCTGTTCTTATTTTTGTATCGGAAGGAAGGTTGAATATAGCTGAGTCGGAAAGGTAGGCACAGTTATAATCATTCTGATTTAATTTTGTTATGACAGAGCTTTCGTCAGTGTTGACATTGAGATAAACGGAGGTCGGCTTAACCTCGACAAGTCCTTTATAGCCCTCGTTTTTATACATAACAATTGAATGGTCGGTTGACCATCTGCCGAGGTAGAACGGACCGTTGCAGAATGTGTATTTAAGCTCCAGACCGTATTTTGCTTTTGTTGCGTTGAAAAATTCTTCGTTGCAAGGCATACAAAGAGGAAGGGTGAGCACGCGAAGAAAGTCGGGATTGGCTCTTTCGAGGGTTATTTCAAGGGTATGGTCGTCAATTGCCTTTACGCCGAGAGCGGATTTATCTGTTTCTCCATTGTGGATTTTCTGCGCGTTCTTTATGCAGAAAAGCTTATCTGCGTCGGGGGAATCGGTGATTTTATCAACAGCCCGCTTCAAAGCAAATTCAAAATCGTGTGCCGTGACCTCGGTTTTGAAATTTTCCATATAGTTTTCATCGTCAAGCACATCCTTGTATGCTTTAAGAAGCTGCCAATGAGTGTCTTCCCTGAGAGTGAAGGTGTAAACAAGGCCGTTCTCGGAAACTGTCCAGCTTTTAGCGACTCCGCTGACGGGTTCACCTTTGTTGTTGAGCCTTACGAGACCTTCATAGCAGTTGTTAATGATTGTTTTAGCCGTCTGCGTTTCAGCAATCTGAGGGTCAAGGCACTCAGGGTCTGAATTTATTGCCATAACAAGGCTTATGTCGTCATCGCCGCAGGAACAGAGTGTTAGGATAATAAGGACACAAGCTAATAGCAATGATAGGAATTTTTTTATCATAATAAAACCTCTTTTACATAGTTGAAGTTTTGTAAAAAATCAAATCTTTAATGAGGGTATTATACCAAAAACGATGAAAAAAAGCCATATATTTTTGATAATTAATATTGTTTATTTCGAATAAATTTGATATAATAAGATATCTTTTTGTAAGCGGAAGTGATTAGTTGACAGAAATAATGGTTTTTGTTATCACGGTTTTAGCAGTTGTTATAATTGCTTTGCTTTTTTATATTATTAAAAATGTTAAATCTGACAGAGATTCGCAAAAAACAGCCGAGCTTGAAAAGCAGATAGCGGCGCTTTCGATGTATCTCCAGAGGACGACGGGAAGTAATGCTGAAGAGTTTGAGCGAAACAGACGCGAGCTCAACGAAAGTCTTCATCTTATGACGGGTAAGCTTGATGAGATGACGAGGCAGAATTACGAAACTCTTATAAAGCTC
>JAGAVE010000089.1 GCA_017942105.1 Clostridia bacterium
AAGCTTCTGTGCTCCTGCAAGTGACTCTGTCAAACCTGCAAGTGAGTTTGAAATCTCGATTGCGTCTCTTGCATTGATTGTTGCACTTCCGTCGATATCACCGTAAATTACGATAATATACTCTGCGATTACTTCCTGTGTAGTCGATGACTTAACGATAACCTTTGAGCCTGTTCCCATATATCTGGATGTGGTCATTTCATAGGTAAGCGTTACATTTTCGTAATCAGCAAATGTGTTCTGGAACTTTGCCTTTGTAAGGCTGGTCTGGAGACCTACGATGTAGTTTACTCCGCCCTGTGTCTTGATTGATGCTCCGCCTGTTACATTGAAGTATTCCTGTTTTACTTCTGCAAGCTCAAGCATATTGCAATATGTTTCAAGCTGAGTATACATTGCGTCTACCTGTGCCTGAGTATCAACATAGATATATTCTGCCTTAGCATCCTTGATATCTGTGTTGTAGTACGGGTATACATACATATAGTAAACTTCGTCGTAGTTTGTATAAAGTGAAGAATCAAGAGCTACGAAATTGTTATAAAGTTCGTCAACCTTTGACCAATCAGCGTATACATACTCAAGAGCTGCGATAGCATCGTTGATAGCCTTTGCATAGCCGTCTACAGTAGCCTGATCCTTAGCATAGAGACCTTCAACAACTGCTGCGATAGCTTCTGTTACCTTTGCATATGATTCCGGAGTTACGATTGCTGTGTTGATTTCATCTGCTGCAGCCTTAGCATTGTTAACCTTTGTATAGTCAGCATATGCTTCCTTAAGAAGAGCTGTCTTCTCAACGATGAGAGCTGCCATTGCGTCAACTTCAGCCTGTCTGTTGATATCATAGCCTTCCACAACTGCTGCGATTGCATCTTCAACTGCCTTAGCAGAATCAGTTGTCCAGATACCCTTAGCGAGCTCTGCTTCAGCAGCTTCCTTAGCTGCGATAACCTTTGAATAGTCAGCATCCTTGAACTTAAGAGCCTTGATTGCTGTATCAACCTCTGTTACAAGAGCGTCGATTGTTGCCTGATCGTCAACTGTAAGATCAGGGTCAACTGCCTTTGCATTGATGACTGCTGCAAGAACTGCTGCTGCTGTATCAACTGTGTAAAGCTTCTCAAGATCCTCATCTGAAGGAACTGTAAGAAGGATTGCGTTGAGCTTTGAGTAATCAGCCGCATTAACCTTAAGAGCTGTGTCTGCTGCTACAAGTGCCTGAGTAAGTGCATCTACATCAGCCTGCTCTGAAAGCTTCTTGTTTTCAAGAACTGCGCCTGTTGCGTCAACGGGAACTGCATTAATAGCATCCTGAAGGTCAGCGATTGTTTCGTCTGTGTAATAACCTACGCCATTAGCTGCCTTGAAATCATTGTGCTTTTTAAGCTCAGCCTTAGCTGCTGCGAACGCATCCTTAAGGTCTGCGTAGTCAGCACCCTTTTCCTGAAGGTTATCAATAGCCTTATTGATAGCTGCTGCCATTGCGTCAACCTCAGCCTGCTGAGAAATTGTCTTTGAATAATCTACTGCATTGATTGCATTAACAACTGCTGCAACTGATGCATTAGTATACATTGATGTATCTGTGTAAGCTGCCCATCTATCCTTAGCTGCCTCTACCTTATCGTAGTCAGCGGGAAGCTCCTGAAGGTTTTCGATAGCGTTATAAATAGCTTCTACATAACCGTCAACAACAGCCTGATCCTTAGCCATAAGGTTCCAGTCGATGTTATCAACAACTGCCCAGATAGCGTTGTAAGAATCATCTGTATAGATTGAAGGATCAATCTTTTCAGCTACTCCTACAGCAGCATCAACTTCGTCATAATTTGCATATTCAGGATCAAGACCCCTGATAGCTTTTTCGATAGCTGTTGCATAAGAGTTAACAGTTACCTGCTCGTCAATCTTCTTGCCCTCTTCAACTGCATCAACAGCATCGAGAACTCTCTGATATGATTCTGCTGTATACCATGAAGCGTTAATAGCATCTGCTTCTTCTATCCAGTAGTTAACATCCTCGTAATATGCGTCTGCAAGTGTAAGGTTGTCAATTGCATTCTTGAGGCTTTCTGCAGCATCATCAACATCCTGCTGATACCAGTGTGTAAGACCCTGCTCGAAGTTAAGAGCAGCCTGAAGTCTACGCCATGAAGCTGCAGTGTAGATACTTGTGTAGCCATAGTCTGCAATGTCGATGCCTGCTGCTGCAAGCTCGGCTTCAATTGCTTCCTTCTGCGGAAGAACCTCGCTTTCATAACGAGCTACCTGTGCATTATATGCATCGTACTTTGCAAGTGCATCTTCAAGAGCATCAATAGCATCCGAGATAGCCTTTGCAAGAGAATCAACATATGCCTGCTCCAATACTGTGTATTCGTCCTTTTCCATTTCCTCCATTGCTGTGTTTACAGCGTTACGAAGGTTAGTCCATGATTCGGGAGTGTAAAGAGAAGGATCAAGCAACTCATAAGCTGCGATTGCTTCCTGAACGAGAGTCCAGTCTGCCTTTGCCGGAACGAGAGCCTTAACAGCTGCATCGATATCTATAGCAAGCTTATCAACTGCTGACTGATAGAATACACTGTAACCCTTAGCTGCCTCTGCTGCATCAAGAGCTGCCTGAAGGTTTGCCCAAGAGGTTTCTTCGTAGTTAAGAGCGTTAAGAGTCTTAGCGTTCTGAACTGCGATATCAACAACGCTGTAATCTGCCTCTGCAACTACAAGACCGCCAACTGCTGTTTCAAGAGTGCTGAGAGCTGCGTTGATTTCATTCTGGTTTGTGTTGGGTTTATTGAGGATACCCTGAGCATTCTGAAGAGCTGCCTTATAAGCGTCCCAACCCGATGTATAGAAGCTTGACTGCGGATAGATACCGATTTCTGATGAAGCTGCAAGCTTAGTCGTCGGGTCATGGTCAACAAGAAGCTCATCGATATAACCGCGAAGCTCTGCCTTATCATAAGACTCGATTCTGATTCCCATAGTAACATCAGCATTGGCAACACGGTCAACCTTTGAGTAATGGCTACCGCCTGAGTAAACGAGAGTATACTCTGTTACATAGTTACCTGTTGTCTCATCAAGAGTTGCGGCGTTACCGTATGTTGAACCGGTAAGAGGAACATTCGTGTAACCGAAGTTAGCAATCTGAACGTCTGATGTAAGGTCCTGAGAAAGACCAAGCTCAAGACGGGATGCGTTATTCTCGATAGCGTCTGTATGAGCGTAAACACTGCCTTCAAGAAGCTTCATACGGCTGTAACGAGCATAGTATGTATAACCGTCTTTTCTATCGCCCTGACGCTCAAACTGAGTAAGACGAAGGTTGAGGTAACCAAGGCTTGTGCTAAGACCGCGGTCAACATATGTCGTTGAAGTCGGTCTCCAATGGTCAGCATTAGCATTGATCATTCTTGAACCGTCGCCGCTGTCGTTTGAAACTTCATAAATCATAGTACCGTAGCCCTTAGCCTGGTTTGTTGTACCAAGGTCTACCCAATTGTTGTTAATGAAGTCATAGTAGCCGTGTGCTGACTCTGAATCGTCCTCGTCATTGTAGGCTGCGAAGCCACCGTATGAGTTAGCGCCGAGGATACGAACGATGTATGAACATCTAACATTTTCATGACCTACTGAACCCGTACGAGAACGGAAAGCTGAGAATGCGCCCGGCTGAGCAATTGTCTCAACATAGCTTGTTGTGTAAGCCTTGAAGTAGTTTGTTACAGTTTTGCCTGTAAGTGAATCTACATAAGAGTTTGAATAGTCAACAACAAACTTGAGGTTGCCGACTGTAACACCTGTACCGCCGGTAATTGTCCAAGTGTATGTGTTACCACTCTGAGAAACTGCAGAGAAGGTAACATTTGCGTTATTCTCACAGGAGATTGTCGGAGTTGCCGCAAGAGCTGTGTCAGTTGTAAATACAACCTGAGGGCTTACGGGAGTCTCGTCACAATAATACTGTGCGGTGTAGCCTGAGTTGATTTTCGGCAAACCTGAGGGAGTTGCCGGAACGATTGTTGTACCGTTCTTGAATGTTGTGCCATCTGCGTTTTCTGCAACACGGATAACCTTTGTTGACTCAAGAGTAACAGTAGGAACAACGAGTTTACCGTCGCCTGTGTCAACAGCGGCTGTTTCGAAAACAACATCACTTTCAGCAGCAGATACGCTGAAAGAACCCATCGGAACTAAGGTAAGAACCATAGCGATGGACAAAATAGCACTAAGGATGCGTTTGCTTTTTGCCATTTTTTCTTCCTCCTAAAAAAGAATCATCAAAATGTGCACTAAGACACATATATAGACACTTAAATTATAGTAAATTCAACCTTAAAAGTCAACTGTATAAAGTGCAAAAATAGTATAAAATATCGTCAACAGTTAACTTTTTTTCGTCGATTTTCTCGGATGTTTTTCGGTTTTCGTCAACATAAACAAACGCACAAAACAATCCACAGCAATATTCACAAATTGAAAAATCACTGTCAGTATAGCTGAAAAACCTGAAATAAGTTCAGGGGAGAGCAATGACAACTCACGCTCTCCCCTATTCTTATCAATACTGTCCGTTACTGTAATAATTCTGATTCTGATACTGCGGCGGATAATTCTGCTGAGTCATATTTGCAGGAAAAACTGTCTGCCCGGCATATGCCAAAGGAAAAGGAAGGTAATTATTCTTCTGCAAAGCCTTACCCGTCTTGGCGACTGAAGCTATAACAATGCCAGCGATTGTTGAAATAAACAGAAAAATCGGTGCAAAACCCAAATTAGTATCTACCGGTCCAACATCCACCTCTGCTAAAACTACAAGTGCAAAAAACGCTGATGACGGCAAAAGAAGCGAGTTTCCGACAATAACAAGAACCTTACCTGCGGTCTTTTTAAATGTAAGCAGAATTGAACCAACAAGAATAAGAATCCAATCAATTATCAATGGCAGCATAAAAACTGTAAGCACCATCGCTGTCTCGCCCGGCATATAGTTATAAAAAGTAACCATCGAAAACGATGTCTTTTCTCCGTAAAAGCTGACTGATGCCCAATCAAATAACCACATAGCAAGGATATCAATAACCATTAAAACAAGAGGTATAAAATACAATACATTTTTACCCGTTGAAGCTTTTTCAGGGATCCTCTCCGGCATCACAGCCCCTATCGTGTTGTAATAAATCTGTTGCTGATTGTTCACGGGCATTACATTTTGAAGGCTCGTTCCGCATATAGGGCAAAAGCCTGC
Source organism: Clostridia bacterium (assembly GCA_017942105.1). Taxonomy (GTDB): domain Bacteria; phylum Bacillota; class Clostridia; order Oscillospirales; family Acutalibacteraceae; genus CAG-488. The sequence continues at coordinate 5,255 of JAGAVE010000089.1, forward strand.
GGTGTCTGCGCACCGTCTGGCACAATTGGGGCAAATTTTTTCCATTAAGAAAACTCCCTTTCTTTTTACGAATATTTTTATTTTAGCTGCAACTGCTAAAACTTACATAATAAATATAACACCCTTAGAAAATTCTCTGTAATTCAGATTTTACCTTAGAAGCTTTCTTTGAGCCTTTCATACTCTTCATCCGTAATTTCAATCACTTTACCGTGTTTGAAGCCATAAGGGAAGGAGAATTCTTTATCTGCACGCGAAAAATTCGCATCACCGGGACAAGCGGAAACAAAAGGGACATAACCCATTTTTTCCTTTGCACAGCCGAAGAAATCAAGCATCAAGCACCATCTTCCGTCAGGGAGAGTGTATGTAGTCGGACCTTCGTATGAACCCGGATTCGGAATCTCCTTATCCATATACTCCTCGAAGGCTTTGTCATGCTCAAACGGGCCGTAGAGATTTTTTGAAGTTGCGTGCATATTCATCGGCGGGTCTGAGGAATTCTTATAAAACAGATGATAGGTATCCCCCACCTTCGTTATATGCGAATCAAGAATTTCGTTTTTCTTTGTGAAGTAGAGCTTCGGCTCGGTAAAAGATCTGAAATCCTTAGTTGTGCTGCAATAAATCGACATATGCGTGAAGTTATCCTCTGCAACAGTCGATCCCCAATGAATGAGATATTCTTCATTCTCTTCATCAAAGAAAACCTCAGGCGCCCAGAGACAACCGAAATCATCCCTGCCGAAATAAATAAATTCCTGCTCCGAAAAATTGACGAGGTCATCCGTCCTCCACATACACAGGCGCTTGCTTCCCGATGAATTAACCTTTTTCCAATCGACATTGTAGTTTTCATCCATACGGTACGCGATACACAAATCAGTTGTAATAATCACAAATCCGCCCTTATGAAGCCTTACTATTTCAATATCGCGGCAACCCTTTTCACTTTTCGTGCTTGTCAGGATAGGGTTTCCTGCTTTGACCTCTTCCCAGTTCATACCGTCGCGGCTGACTCCGAAATAAACCTGCTCTCCGTCAGGAGTTATTTTTTCTTTAAAATGAACAAACAAATACGGCATTTCATCACCTTATTTTTTTAATCTTATAACATTCCAGCTAAACGGTTTAAGCTCAACCTGCAGAAGTCTTCCGTCGATTTCGGGAACAGGGTTGTTATGAGGCTTGACCTTTACATCGTCGAATGTGTTTTCAGCTTTTCTGTCATAACCATCCATTGAAATGAACTCACAAGGTGTATAACCTTCGAAATCCATAAGGTTGACATCGAGAATCATATTCTCGTCCTGACTCTTATTTACGCAGAAAATCGCCATCTCGTCGTGCTCTTCATCGTATGTTGCAATCGTTTCAAGATAAGGAACATCCGTAAATTCTCTGCTGTCATATTTCGGACAATCGACAAGAGGAAGCAAAGCTGAGCCTCTGCCGTAATTCGAAAGGTGCATAAACGGGAAGTATGTCGGCTGTTCAAATACGCCACCACCCGTTTCAGTAAATATGGGTGCAATAACATTGACAAGCTGTGCAAGGCAAGCAATCTTTACTCTGTCGCAATGGCGAAGAAGAGTTATAAGCATTGAACCAACAAGAAGAGCATCCTCAAAATTATAGATATCCTCAAGAAGCTTCGGCGCAACGCTCCATTTCTCAAACTTTGCGTTGTTTGAATGATACCATACATTCCACTCATCAAAAGAAAGATTGATGGTTTTCTTTGAACGCTTTCTTGCCTTGATGTAATCGCAGGTGCAGATGATTGAATAGATAAAATCGTCAAGTTGCATCGTCAGAGCAAGGAAATTCATAACATCGTCATCGTGATTTCCGTAATACTGGTGCAAAGAAACATAATCGATGCTGTCGTATGCGATATCAAGGCTTTCCGCCTCCCATTTGCCGAAGGTAGACATATTTCTGCTTGAAGAACCGCAAAGAACAGTCTCAATACCCGGCGAAGTCCACTTCATAAGCTTTGAAGCCTCAAGCGCAGTTCTTCCGTATTCAACTGCGGTTTTTGCGCCCATCTGCCACGGGCCGTCCATCTCGTTTCCGAGACACCAGAGCTTTATGTTATGAGGCTTTTCTACGCCGTGAGAGCGTCTGAGATCTGACCAGTATGTACCGGACGGATGATTGCAGTATTCAACGAGATTTCTCGCTTCATCAGGGCCTCTTGTACCGAGATTTACAGCCATCATACACTCGGTATCCGCTTTCTTACACCAATCGAGAAATTCGTTTGTTCCGAATTCGTTCGGCTCGGTCGTTCCCCACGCAAGTTCAAGCCTTCTCGGTCTTTTCTCAACCGGTCCTACGCCATCCTCCCAGTTATAACCCGAAACAAAATTTCCGCCCGGATAACGCACAACAGGAACATTGAGCTTCTTTACCAGCTCAATAACATCCCTGCGCAAGCCGTTTTCATCAGCCGTCGGATGACCCGGCTCGTATATTCCACCGTAAACAGCTCTGCCGAGATGTTCGATAAAAGAGCCGTAAATACGCTTATCAATATCGCCTATTCTGAATTCTTTTGCAAGTGTTATTTTAGCTTTCATTGTGCCACCTACCATTGTTTTTTATTAATATTAACATATTTCAGCATTAAATCAATAACTTTTTCGTATTTTATGCAAAAAGAGACAAGTTTTTAACCTGCCTCTTTATATCTTTATTTTTTGATTTTTCCGAAAACCCTTACTGTTGAAAGCAATATCTTATAGCTGTGCCTTGAAAAAAGGTCATAAATAAACTGCCATTTTTTCTCAAGGTCACTTTTAACCAAGTTAGGTTCGATAAACTCCCGATAAAAACTATGGTCGTGGATTTTTCGGAAAATTTCAATTTTTTTCTCATCCGAAAGACCGTCCTGCTGAGCAACAAGCTTGACTATATTAAGTGCAGACCTTGCTGAACGCATTGCGAAAACTCGCTTCGTATCTTCACCAAGAATGTCTGTACCGTCAAGATAATTCTCCCATATAACCGACCTTACAGCAAAAATACTGTTGTAAATATTCAAATCAATTTTATGAGTAAGGCTTTCTGAATGTATTCTGTAATTATAATAACACTCAGGGACAAAGACTATCTTCTCTGCATTAAAAATCGGGTAAAGAGACTGTAAAAAATCATCTCCGTTTTTAACAAATGAATACTTGCGCGAATCAAGAGTATCATTCTTATAAAGCTCGGTTTTAGCCACCTTGATATTCAGCGTGTTAAAATCAGAGCTTGTCATCATCGCCGTATAAAACTCTTTTTTTCCTTCGCCTTCAAAAATCCGTTTTTCTCTCCAGTGCGGTGTTGCCTTCTTTCTAACACCATCAACAACCGCTTCCTGATAAAAGAGAAGCACATCGCACTTTTCTTCATTAAGAAGCTCATTTGCTCTTTCGAGATATTGCGGATCATAGAAGTCATCAGAATCGCAAAAAACGCAGTATTCACCGTTTGAATGCTCGACTGCAAACACCCTCGTTGCAAACGAGCCTCGGTTTTCGTTATGATAAACCTTAACTCTGCTGTCTTTTTTTGCGTACTCATCGCAGATTGCACCCGAAGAATCCTTCGAACCGTCATTAACGAGATTTAACTCAAAATCTGCAAACGATTGGTTTAATATTGAATCAATGCATTCGCGAAGGAATTTTTCAGCATTATATATCGGAACATTAACCGAAAATCTCACATTATTCATATTAAACCTCCTCTTTATTTCCATTTTTCAGGAAGAGTGAGCCATGAACCGATGAGTTCATCACTGCCTTCAGGATTGTAGCGTGTAAATCCGCTTGCGATAGTAAAAGTCAGCTCAGAAAAATAGAGCTGAGAATCTATTTCATAAAAATCTACACGGACATACGGAATATCTTTTGAAAGAACCTTAGAATATTCAAGCATTTTTTCATAATTGACGGGCTTCGGAGGAATTTCATCAAAAGGAAGATATCTGCCATGAGAAAACGGAGCATTTTCCCATTCAGGTGTAAGAAGAGAAAGACGGTCATTCTTCTTGCCTTCAACATTTCGCGAAACATAAATATATTTTGGTATTCCGTTGAAACAGCTCACCTTATAATTGATAATACCCGTCGTTTCTGTCTGCTTTTCATCCTTCATATATTTTTCGCACATTATCTTTCTCGGGATATCGCGGTACTGCCATTCACGCGAAACTGCTGAATAGTCCTCCTCCAGACCTTTGCGCAGCTCAGTTTTCACCCGAGATATATCAAGCTTTGATTTATCCTTGCAGATGCAAAGACCGAGACCTGAATTATGGTTGCATTTTAAAACAAACTGATCAGGTAAAGCATCAAAATCAATATCGTCGGGAGTGTCCCATACGCCGAGCAAAGGAACTAGATGCTCCTCGCCTATTTTCCCGGCAATATACGGCCTTACTGCAATTTTATCCGCCATCATTGTATAATCCGGTCGCCTGTAATAAAGCTTTAACCATTGAAGCTTTTCGTTAAAAGACTTCGGCTCTTTGAGATTAAGCGTTTTGCCGAATGTTGCTTTATAAAGCCTGCAGAGATACTCCTCATCGGGCATATCATTATACTTTCCTTTTGCCGCAAGGATTTTGAAACGGTAATCAGCATCAGAAACAAATCTGACTCCTGATTTTACAAGATGCATTATATCCATTTAAACCTCCGCAAGAGGATCAGTCTTCCTCTGTTTCTTCTTCGTAGGTAAGGATTTCCTTTGTTATATAAACCGGGCGGTTTTTACCTTGCATATATGTCCTTGCCAGGTATTCGCCAATAATTCCGAGGAAAATGAACTGCATACCGCCGATGATCAGCAGAAGAGTTATTATAGCTATCGCTGAAGAAAAAGCTGACTTGACCGCGCCGACTATAAGTGCAATCAGAAGATAGATAAATGCAACCGCAATCATTGCAAAGCCTGAGAGTGTTGCAATCTTCAACGGCGCCGTCGTATAACCTACGATTCCTTCAATCGCATAGCTGAAAAGCTTGATAACCGACCACTTTGAAGCTCCGGCTGCTCTTTCCTGCACCTCATAGGGAATGAATTTAGTATTGAAGCCTACAAACGAGAACAAGCCCTTCGAGAATCGGTAATACTCTGTAAGCTTTACAACCTCATCCACCATTTTTCTGCGCATCATTCTGAAATCGCTTGCGCCGGGATAAAACTCTACTTCGCTGATTTTATTGATAAGCTTATAAAATCCGCCTTTAAGGAAGCTTATTCCCTTACCTTCCTTTCTCTCTGCCTGATATGCCGCAACGCAATCGACCCCAGGCTCGTTGTCAAGAATCTGCATCATTTCAAGAACAACCTCGGGACGCTGCTGAAGGTCAGCGTCGATAACGCAGGTATAATCTCCCGATGCGTTACTCAGACCTGCATACATTGCAGCTTCTTTACCGAAATTTCTTGAAAAGCTGACAACCTTAACATTGTCCGATACCTTGTGGATTGCTCTGAGAATGTCCAAAGTCTTATCCTTGCTTCCGTCGTTTACGAAAACAAATTCATAACTTTCTACTTTACCTTCAAAAACTTTTCTGGTTTCCTTGTAAAAATCATAGACAACAGCCTCTTCATTGTAACAAGGAACAACAAGTGATACTTTCATCTTAATTTTTCTCCTTTTCACTCTGAGCTTTAAGCTCTTCAAAATATCTTTCCAATGCGTTCTGCCAGGTCGGCAAACGCTTTATTCCTGCTTTATCAAGGCACGCCTTAGACAACCTTGAATTAAGCGGACGCTGTGCCCTGGCGGGATACTCACTTGAAGGTATCGGTTTAATTACCGCCTTTCTTCCTCCAAGCTTCATAATCATCGCAGCAAACTCTGCCCAGGAGCAATATCCTTCGTTCGTGCCGTGATAGATGCCATAGGCATCCGTTTTAATCAGTTCGCAGATAAGTCGGGCAAGGTCCGGCGTGTAAGTTGGTGAACCTATCTGATCATCAACAACGCTCAGAGCATCTCTCTCCGCACCCAAGCGAAGCATTGTTTTAACAAAATTATTTCCGTTAATGCCAAAAACCCATGAGGTTCTGACAATAAAGTATTTATCTACATTTCTTATTACGGCCTTTTCGCCTTCAAGTTTAGTTCTGCCGTAAACGCTTTTCGGGTCAGTTTCATCAGTTATTTCAAAAGCATCCACGCCGAGACCGCCGTAAACATAGTCCGTGCTGACATAGAGCATCTTTGCGCCGAGCTCCCTGCAGGCGATTGCGATGTTTTCGCTTCCGTCAACATTGACTCTGCGGCAGGTTTGCTCATCATCCTCAGCTTTATCCACGGCTGTGTATGCGGCGCAATGAACAACAACATCGGGCTTGTAATCTCTTAAATACGCCAGCGTCTGCTCCTTATCCGTTATATCAAAATCATCAAGGTCAACGCCCTTGCACACGATGTTTCTCGACTTGAGCTCTTTTACAACATCGAACCCAAGCTGACCGTTAAAACCCGTTACCAATACTTTCATTTTAAACTCCCGAAATTAATAATCAAAAGACACATCACTGTCTTTAAGTAAAGGTGCGTTCATATCCTTCTGAGAAAGAATTGGATTTTCCACTCCCCACTCAACACCGAGTTCAGGATCATCGAAACGGATGCTTCTGTCATCGGCAGGAGAATAAAATTCATCAACCTTATACATTACTTCGACATCATCCGTCAAAGTGACAAATCCGTGAAGGCAGCCCTTCGGGATGAAAAATGATTTTTTATTCTCTCCTGAGAGTTCAACGGACTCCCACTGCATATATGTAGGCGAGCCTTTTCTTATATCCACAGCAACATCGAGAATCTTTCCCCTTTCACAAGTCAAAAATTTGCTCTGAGCAGTCGGATTAAGCTGACAGTGAAGACCTCGCAAAGTACCCTTTTCAGCAGAAAAAGAACGGTTATCCTGAACAAAATCAACATCAATTCCTGCTTCGGCAAGCTTTTTCTTCGAGTAAGACTCCATAAACCAGCCTCTGTTATCACCGAAAACATCCGGTTCGATTATAATCGCACCGTCTACTTTTGTTTTTATCGCTTTCATAAAAATACCTCTTAACCGTTCGTCGGGTTTTCCTTACCCCATCTCGGGCGTTCACCGGACTCTGAATACATTATCTTACCTTCAGCAACCTTAAGCAAATGCTGACCGTAAGCTGACTTGCCGTATTTCTTTGCTGATTCAAGAAGAGCCTTTTTTGAAATCCAGCGCATATTATAAGCTATTTCTTCAGGAGCTGAAATCTTAATTCCCTGAAGCTTCTCAACGGTTCGTATGAAATTCGAGGCATCAGTCAGAGCATCAACCGTTCCCGTATCAAGCCAAGCAAAGCCTCTTCCCATAAGCTTGATATCGAGAGTTCCTTTTTCAAGATAAATCTGATTAATATCCGTTATTTCAAGCTCACCTCTGGGAGATGGCTTAAGGTTTTTTGCATATTCAACAACCTTATTATCGTAGAAATAAAGTCCCGTTACCGCATAGTTTGACTTAGGCTCAGTCGGCTTCTCAACAATTGAAACAGGCTTACCCTCTTTATCGAATTCAACAACGCCGAACTGCTCCGGGTTGTCTACATAGTATCCGAAAATAGTTGCCCTGTTCTTATTCTTTGCAGCCTGACGAAGCATATGACCAAGACCGCTACCGTAGAAAATATTGTCTCCGAGCACCATTGCAACACTGTCCTTGCCGATAAACTCTTCACCAATAATAAACGCCTGAGCAAGTCCGTCAGGATGCTCCTGAACGGCATACGAAAGCTTAAGACCGAACTGAGAACCATCTCCGAGAAGAGTTCGGAACTTCGGCGTATCATCAGGAGTTGAGATAATGAGAATTTCTTTTATTCCTGCGAGCATAAGAGTTGACAAGGGATAATAAATCATCGGTTTGTCATAAACCGGAAGAAGCTGTTTACTGGTTACCATTGTTAAAGGATAAAGTCTTGTGCCGGAGCCTCCGGCAAGAATAATACCTTTCATTTGATTTAACCTCCATTATTTTGTTCATTTATTGAACATCGTGCCGCCGTGGCAATCTATTCCGACTACCAACGGAAAGTTTCTTATTCTTATTCTTTTAATTGATTCGCAACCAAGGTCGAAAAACGCAATTTCTTCGCATTCTTCAACGCATTTCGCCGCAAGTGCACCTGCTCCGCCCGTTGCGCAAAGATATACCGCCTTGTTGCGGCAGATCGCATCGCAGACCTCTTTATTTCTCTCGCCCTTTCCTATCATTGCGGAAAGACCTTTATCCAGAAGAAGAGGTGCATACGGATCCATTCTTCCCGATGTAGTCGGACCGCAGGAGCCTATCGGCAACCCACTCGGTGCAGGGGTGGGCCCTGCGTAATATATACATCCGCCGTCAAGCTCAAATGGAAGCTCACCGCCTTCTTCAATGATGGATTTAAGCCTTTTATGAGCCGCATCGCGGGAAGTATAAACCGTTCCTGAAAGAAGAACCCTGTCCCCGGCTCGAAGCTTAGAAGCCTCTGCTTTCAGCTTCGCCGTATCAAGAATATACTCAGCCATCACTTTAACTCCTTAAGAAGCTTTTTGAGCAGTTTTTTCGCATCCTCAGGCTTCGTTTTATCATTGTTTTCAAGCTTTTCAATCACCTTGCTGACCTTCTTCTGCGCATCATCAAGCCTTTCTTCTGCTGAGGATACGAGTTTTTTGGCAGTTTCAGAAGCTGTTTCAACAAGCTCGTCGCACATTTTCACAGTCTGAGAAACATGGTCGGGATCATCTTTTTTTTCTTCAAGCTCTTTAATCTGAGTGCGAATCTCATCAATCGTCTCTTCATTTTTCTTTACCTGCTTGCGAAGCTCTTCGATTAATAAGTCCTTTTCCTCAATGTCGCGGGTGAGCCTGACATTCGTTTTTTCTTTTTCTTCAAGCAATACTTTATATTTCTGTTGGGTGGCCTTGAGCTGATGAATGTAGCTTATTACTTCAACACGGTCAAAACCGCCGAACGGTGTTTTTTTGAACAAAACATCTTCTTTCAACACAAAACCTCCTTAAGATTTGCTGATATGGAAAATTGTTACTACCTCATTCTTCGCCTTCTGAACTCCATCCTCAGGATTATAGATATACATATCTCCCGAATTGAAGTTTTCATATGAACCGGTGTTTTTCAGATAGGAAAGACTCTTGCCGTTATAAACAAAATTTCTTAAACTTACATCCTTGTCGATTTCATTATACTTTCCTTCCGAGAAAACAGCAATATTCATAAGCTCAGCGCCGGAGCTCTGTTTGCAAAGGAGAAGAACATATTCTTTTTCAATGATATGATACTCGTAAACATTGTCCGCAAGATGCTGTTTACCCGAAGACGGTGAGCATCTGTAAAGAGAAGTTTTTCCGTCAGCTTCTTCCTTGAAATAGTAAAGATATCCTTCTGCAAATTCGCACTTAGTAACATTACTGTCAACCAGACTCCTGCTTTTAACTTCTTTTGTTGTCACCTGATTGCTGTAAAGCTTTCCGTCCTCAAGAGCATAAAAATAATCCTTAGTGCCTAAAATAAATGTTGTTTTTTCAACATCATAGCCCTTTACGGGATAGCTCAGCACTCTCGTTGAATCATACCAGGAATAAATACATTCATTTGAAAGAGCTCTGTCATTGCCTATTTTTTCCGTAACATAGTCAACCGCCGCAGATACATCCTCTTGCTTTGCGTACTTAACAAGAGTATCAAAACTTATTTTTCCGTCGACCTCAACCGCTGATTTCGCATAGATAATTCGCGGTGCTGCCTCAGGTGCATAGCAAAGGACATTTTCAATATTAAGACCTGTTGCAAGCTCCTTTGTCATACCGTTATAAACATAGCAGGAATATGCATTCTGAACTGCCAGACCAAGATCTATTCTGTCCAGCTCTTCTCTTATGCTGTCTCTGAGAAGCTTTGCTTCATACGCCTTATTTGCGGCATTGAATGCCTGCCTATCAACAACATATCTGTCGAAAATTATACCTATATTAACCATATAGTCACCCTCTACGGGGCGTGTCATTTTTGCATCACTTTCATAATTCGGGTCATCAATAAAATCGCGCCAATTAATTTTTGAAGAATTTTTTTTGAAATAATAGAGATTACCCGAAGCCTCATAATCATTTGCAAAAAGCTCGCTTATTTCCGAGCAGACCTTCTTCGGCTCGTCATAATCCTTCACGCTGTAAACATCAACATTTGTCTCTTTACCCGTTTCAACCGTATAGAGAACCTCAAAGCGCTCAGGAGAATCGTAAAACAGAGCGTGGCTTATTCCGCTGTATACACTTACGGATTCCTCACCGTAACGCATCCTATGCAAAGAATACACTGAGCTTATTTTTCTTGTAAAATAAACAACATCGCCCTGCGACGGCAAGAAAACCTCATTGACATTATTTGAAACAAGCTGGCTCTTTCCTTCTTCGGCGCTGTACATATAGCAATCTTTAACGCCGTTTTCCGTCTTTGTATAGCAAACAAAGCTACCGTCGGAATTGACGCTCCAGCCTTCATCAATTCCATTTTCTATAAACGCCCCACCTTTGCGAAGTGAATCCTTGCTCTTTACATCGACTACCTTGAGGTCAAACTTGCCCGTCTGAGAATCCGTCTTACTGCCGTAATAAAGCATCATCCCGTCTTCGGACACTGCAACATTATCAGCCTCTTTAATTTCATATTCTTTACCGTTTTCAAGAACTATCTCTATGCTTTCGCCTGTTGAATAAACAGTTTTAACCGGAGAATCGTTCTTACCGGTTTTGATAATTAAAACGACCGCCACAACAATTGCTACAA
>JAGAVE010000090.1 GCA_017942105.1 Clostridia bacterium
GTAGGTCATCTTATTCAGGAGTTTTCGGAAAAAGCAGAGTCTTTCCGTCCTCAGATTCATATTTTCCAGCTTGGCAGGGTGTTGACTGTATCTGACGGCATATGCTGGATGGATGGTCTTGCCGATATTATGTACGGTGAAGTTGTTGAATTTGAATGTGGAGAAAGAGGTATGGTTCTCGACATTCAGCAAAACCGTATCGGTTGCGTTATTTTCGGCGATTTTGCCCATATTGAAAGCGGTACACGCGTCAGAAGAGTCGGCAGAATTGCTTCTGTTCCCGTAGGTAACTCGCTTCTCGGAAGAGTAGTTAATGCTTTGGGTGATCCTATTGATGCTGAGGGCTATATTACTTGTGAGGGAAAAAGACCCATTGAATTCAAAGCTCCGAGCATTCTTGACCGTGCGCCTGTAAATTCACCGCTTCACACGGGAATCAAAGCTATCGATTCTCTTGTACCTATCGGTAAGGGACAGAGAGAGCTTATTATCGGTGACCGACAGACAGGTAAAACAGCTATTGCTATTGACACGATCATCAACCAAAAAGGAAAAGATACAATCTGTATATATGTTGCAATCGGTCAGAAGGACACACTTGTTGCCGAGATCAAGGATAAGCTTAAATCCCACGGAGCTCTTGATTATACGGTTATTGTTGCTGAGCCTGCTTCTTCATCGGCGGCGCTTCAGTATATTGCCCCATTCTCAGCCACAGCTATTGCCGAACATTTTATGTATAGCGGCAAGGATGTTCTGATTGTCTACGATGATCTTTCAAAACACGCTGTTGCTTACCGTGAACTCTCACTTCTTCTTCACCGTCCCTCGGGCCGTGAAGCTTATCCCGGTGATATTTTCTACCTGCATTCGAGACTTCTTGAAAGATCAGCTCATCTTTCTGATGAACTCGGCGGAGGCTCAATTACAGCTCTTCCGATTATCGAAACGCTTGCAGGCGATATTTCTGCCTATATTCCGACTAATGTAATCTCTATTACGGACGGACAGATTTTCCTTGATGCCGAACTGTTCAACGAAGGTCAGAGACCTGCTGTCAATGTCGGTCTTTCTGTTTCGCGTGTCGGCGGTGCAGCACAGAATCCTGTTATGAAGAAGGTTTCGTCTTCACTCAGAACACGACTTGCCCAATACCGTGAACTTGCTGAATTTATGCAATTCGGTTCGGATATCGATGATGCTACTAAAGCTACTCTGGCTTCCGGCAGGCTTCTGACAGAAGTTCTTAAGCAGGGTCGTTACAAGCCTATCGACGACCATCTGCAGACAATACTTATTTTCGCTGTCAGTGCTGGATATGCTGACGGAATAAGTCCTGAAAATATGGAGGATTTTGAAAGGGAGCTTTATAAATACTTTGCAGAGGAAAAAGCAGGGCTTGCAGAAAAAGTCAGGACTGCAACTAAATTTGATGATAAATTGAAAAACGAACTCGGCGAGGCTCTCGTTGAGTTTTCAGCGAGGTTTTGATTATGGCCACGGTACAAAACTTGAAAAAGAAGCTGCAGGTCATACGTTCAACAAAAAAACTCACTCTGGCTATGAAAACAGCCTCAACAGTTAAATACTCGCGTCTGAATACGCTTTACGGTAATTATGAAAAATATGAGCAACAGTGCGTTCAGCTTTATAAAAAATACCGTAAGGAATTCAATGATGTGTTTTATTTTAATAACACAAATGCACCTGTATGCTACATAGTTATAGGTGCAAACCAGGGTATGTGCGGTGCGTTTAATTCAGAGCTTCTTAATTATTTTGAAAGTATACTTGAATCGGAAGAGAAACCCTCATTTATATTTTCCTGTGGGGAAAAAGTCGGCGAATATTTCCGTACAAAAGGCATTTCCTACGAAAGAGAATATAATTTCGACGATATACCTTCATACTTTCAGGTTCAGCAGTTGTTTGAAGAAATATGCTGTCTTATGCAGGAGGGCAAGATTTCTTCAGTCCGTATCGTGTATCCCGAATACATTAATATGATGAAGCAAGCCCCTGTGGTATATGACCTGTTTGGCGCAGACGGGACGGAGTCTGATAACGGCAATCCTATATTTGTTCCGGATAAAGAAACCGTTATAAGCAATGCGTCCAAAAAAATATTCGTTTCAATCCTGTATAAAAAAGTGCTTGAAGCTGCATTGGGTGCGCAAGCGGCAACGCTTACAACCATGCGCTCCGCTTATGATACGGCATGCGAATACTGTGTTTTGCTTGAAACCCAGATCAATCGTATACGCCAGGGTCAGGTTACAGCTGATGTTATTGAAATTTCAGCTGAATACTCAACGAAAGAAGATGAATGATATATGGCTGAAGGTTCCGTAGGAATGGTACAAAGAATTACGGGTCCCGTAGTCGATATTCTTTTTGATAAATTCGATGTTCCCGATATATTCAATGCCATAAATGTTGAAGTCAATAACGAAATATATACTCTTGAAGTATCACAGCACCTCGGCAACGGCGAAGTCCGATGCATTTCAATGAATCCTACTGACGGTATGTCAAGAGGTATCAAGGCTGTTGATACAGGTGCGCCGATTAAAATTTGCGTGGGTGAAGAAACCCTGGGTAGAATGGTAAATGTAACGGGTAAGCCGATTGACCGTGGAGAGGCTATAAATGCCAAGGAGCATTGGCCGATACATCATCCTGCTCCCTCATTTGCAGAGATTGTATCTGCAAACGATATACTTGAGACAGGCATTAAGGTTATCGACCTTATGACTCCCTACGTAAGAGGCGGTAAAATCGGTCTTTTCGGCGGAGCGGGAGTCGGCAAAACAGTTCTTATTATGGAGCTTATCCGTAATGTTGCGTTTGAACATGACGGTTACTCTGTCTTTGCCGGGGTAGGAGAGCGCTCAAGAGAAGGCAATGACCTCTGGAATGAAATGAATCA
>JAGAVE010000018.1 GCA_017942105.1 Clostridia bacterium
AAGATTTCGAGTCAGTCCCGTTATGACCACTTCGATACGCTTCCGTGTAAAATGCTCGTATATTCTAGCAAAATTCTTTACATTTGTCAATATATTCATCTGCTTAAATCTTGATTTTTTATTGTATTATATGATAAAATACCTCTTATGTATAAGGAGGTATTTTTATGTCTTGTTGTAATTGCTGTAACAGCGATTTATCACTTATGGATGAAGTTCTTGATAAATACGCATCCGTTGAGGGTAGTCTTATAACCATCTTGCAGAAGGCGCAGGATATTTACGGCTATCTGCCGACTGATGTTCTGTATCATATAGCTGAAAGAATCGGCTCAACTCCTGCCAAGGTGATGGGTGTTGCAACCTTTTATTCTCAGTTCCGTCTTCAGCCCGTCGGCAAGTACCTGATAATGCTTTGTCAAGGAACGGCCTGCCATGTCAACGGCTCAGAAAAAATTGAAAAAGCTATTTCAGAAGAGCTTGACATCGTTGACGGTGAAACAACGGCTGACGGTCTTTTTACACTTAAAAATGTTGCTTGTCTCGGATGCTGCAGTCTTTCTCCGGTTATGATGATTAATGATGAGACTTACGGCAGTCTTACTCCGGAAAAGACAAAAGAAATTCTGAGAAGTCTCAGGGAAAAGGAGGACTGATTATGCGCATAGTTGTTGGTCAGGGCAGTTGCGGTATTGCCGCAGGCGCCGCTAAGGTTTATTCTGCTATTGAAGAAAGTGTCGGTTCTTCTGCTGAGCTTACGATAACAGGCTGCATAGGAATGTGTTTCCTTGAGCCTATTGTTGATATTTATGACGAAGATACGCTAATTAAACGCCTTGTAAAGGTTCAGCCTTCAGATGCAGAGAAGATTATTGCTTTTGTTAAAGGTGATAAAGATGCGGTCATTGATATTGAAATAACTGATGACGATAAGCAGTTCCTTTTAAAGCAGACGAGAATTGCTCTTCGCCATTGCGGTGTTATAAATCCCGAAAAGATTGAAGAATATATCAGAGATGATGGATATAAGGCTCTTGAAAAAGTTCTCGGCACGATGAGCCCCGAAGAGGTAATTGAAGAGATCAAAGTGTCAGGTCTTGCGGGTCGTGGAGGTGCAGGCTTCCCGACCTGGTTTAAATGGAATGCTGCCCGTCAGTCACAGGGGGATTATAAATACCTTATCTGTAATGCGGATGAGGGTGACCCCGGTGCTTTTATGGACAGAGCCGTTATAGAAAGTGATCCTCACAATCTTATTGAGGGTATGCTCATAGGTGCATATGCAATTGGGGCAAAGGAAGCAGTTGTATATGTAAGAGCAGAATATCCTCTTGCGATTGAGCGTCTTAAGAATGCCATAAGAGAGGCTGAAGAAAACGGGTATCTTGGTGATAATATTCTCGGCTCAGGTTTTTCTTGTAAAATGCGTATCAAGGCAGGCGCAGGTGCATTTGTCTGCGGTGAAGAGACGGCTCTGATAGAGTCACTTCAGGGAGAAAGAGGTATGCCTCGTCTTAAACCTCCTTTCCCTGCGCAGTCAGGCTATTGGTACAAGCCATCGAATATTAATAATGTTGAGACATTCGCAAATGTTTCGTGGATAATTCTCAATGGTGGTGAAGCTTTTGCTGCCATGGGAATCGAAAACAGCAAGGGAACAAAGGTCTTTGCTCTGACGGGCAAGATCAAAAAAGGTGGACTTGTTGAAATTCCTATGGGTAAAACACTTCGCGATGTCATTTTTGATATCGGCGGCGGAATTAAAAATGATGCTGTTTTCAAGGCAGTGCAGATGGGTGGTCCGTCAGGCGGTTGTATTCCTGCTGAGCTTCTTGATACGGTAATTGATTATAAAGCGCTCGGTGCTACGGGTGCGATTATGGGTTCAGGCGGTATGGTTGTTATGGATGAGTCAACCTGTATGGTGGGTATGGCTCAGTTCTTCCTTGACTTTACTGCAAAGGAATCCTGCGGTAAGTGTGTTCATTGCAGAATAGGAACAAAGCGTATGCTTGAAATTCTAAACCGTATAGTAAAAGGTGAGGGTAAAGAGGGAGATATTGAGCTTCTTGAAGAACTTTGCTACAGTATCAAGGACGGTGCACTGTGCGGTCTCGGTCAGACTGCACCAAACCCTGTTCTGACAACAATCAAGTATTTCAGAAACGAATATGAATCTCATATAAACGAGAAGAGATGTCCTGCAAAGTCATGTGCCGATTTGCTTTCATACAGAATTATTGATGATAAGTGCAAGGGTTGTACTCTCTGCTCAAAGAAATGCCCCGTTGGTGCAATCAGTGGTATTGTTAAAATGCCACATAGCATTGATAAAGATAAATGTATTAAATGCGGTGCTTGCTTTAGCGTATGTAAGTTTGGCGCAGTTGTTATGGAATGAGGTGATTTGAATGGATATGATAAATGTTAAGATTAACGGTATGGAAATAACCGCAGAAAATGGACAGACAATCCTTCAGATCGCTGAAGCTAACGGTATTGAAATACCGACTCTTTGCTATATTGCAGAGGTAAAGGCTTACGGTGCCTGCGGACTCTGCACCGTTGAGGTTGAAGGCGTTCCGAAGCTTCTTCGTGCCTGTTCAACAATTGCAAACGACGGAATGATAATTAGTACAGACACGCCCAGAATAAGGCAGTCAAGAAAAATTGCATTGGAGCTTCTTATGTCTGACCATACAGGTGATTGTAGAGGACCTTGCTCTCTGAATTGCCCTGCGGGAACGGATTGCCAGGGATATGTTAAACTTATCGCTCAGGGTAAATTCAAGGAAGCGGTCGAGCTTGTGAAAGACAAAGTCCCTCTTCCTGCATCAATAGGAAGGGTTTGCCCCCATCCCTGCGAAACAGCGTGCAGAAGAAAGATGGTCGAAGAGCCGATTTCTATTGCATTTCTCAAAAGCTTTGCTGCTGATGAGAATTTAAAGTCTGATAATAAATTTATGCCTGAAATTGCTGAAAGTACCGGTAAGTCAGTAGGTATTATCGGCGGCGGTCCGGCAGGTCTTACTGCGGCATATTTTCTTGCGGTTAAGGGCCACAGGGTGACTGTTTATGATGCTATGCCTCAGATGGGCGGTATGCTCAGATACGGTATCCCTCAGTACAGACTTCCGAAAGAAGTCCTCGATATGGAAATAGCTTCAATCGCCGAGCTTGGCGTTGAAATGAAAAATAATATTAAAATCGGAACAGACATCACTTTTGATGAGATCAAAAATGCTCACGATGCAACACTTGTTGCAATCGGTGCTTGGAAGAGCAGCTCGATGAGAATTCCGGGTGAGGAGTTTGATGGTGTATACGGCGGTATTGATTTCCTTCGCTCTGTTGCTCTTAATAATCCTGTTAAGCTCGGAAAGAGGGTTGCTGTTATCGGCGGTGGAAATACGGCGATGGATGCCTGTCGTTCAGCCGTAAGGCTCGGTGCTGAGAAGGTTTATGTAATCTACAGAAGAACCAGAGCTGAAATGCCTGCTGAAAAGGTTGAGATTGATGAGGCTGAGGAAGAAGGAGTAGTTTATAAATTCCTAAACAACCCTGTTGAAATTATCGGCACAGACGGAAAGGTCAGTGCAGTAAAGCTTCAGGTTATGGAGCTCGGTGAACCTGACGCGGGCGGACGCCGCAGTCCCGTTCCGATTGAAGGTAAGTTTGAAACAGTCGAGCTTGACAATGTAATTATGGCTATCGGTCAGAAAATCAATATCAGCGGTTTTGAATCTCTTGAACTTAACGAAAGAGGAAACATCGCGGCAGATACTAAAACATTCAGAACTTCTCTTGATGGCGTATTTGCGGTCGGTGATGCAACCAACCGTGGCGCGTCAATTGCTATTGAGGCAATCGGAGAGGCTCAGAAAGCGGCTGATGTTATTGACAGTTATCTTAAAGGTGAAATTGTCGCTTATAAGAAACCGTTTGTTTCCGAAAAAGTTGTTAAAGCTTCAGATCTTGCAGACAGAGAAAAGGTATCGCGTGCAAAAATGCCACAGAGAAGTCCTGAGGAGCGAATCAAGGATTTCAATGAGATTAACCTCGGATTCAGCATTGAAACGGCTATGAATGAAGCTAAACGCTGTCTCGAATGCGGTTGTCACGATTTTCACGATTGTAAACTTATCAGGTATGCTAATCAGTATGATGTGCACCCTGAACGGTTTGAGGGTGAGAAGCATAACTGTCAGAAAGAAAGCAAGCTTGTTTATATTGAACGGGATCAGAATAAGTGTGTTCTTTGCAATCTCTGCGTAAGAGTCTGTGATGAAGAAGTTGGTAAGGGTCTGATTGGTTTGGTCGGAAGAGGATTTAAAACTGTTATCAAGCCTGAATTTTCCGACAGCGGCGTAACAGAATTTTGCAAGAATTGTCAGAAATGTGTAAATTCTTGTCCGACAGGAGCTCTTAAAACGCTATAAATATTTAACAGCCTGAAGATTTTGCGTCTTCAGGCTGCTTTTCTTGAAAGATTATAAGGTTTATGCTATATTAAAATAAAGATATATCAGCAATATTATATGTAAAACAGACATAACGGGGAGTAAAATCATAAATTTCATATGCCTTGTTTTATGTCTTATTGCCTTCATTGTGATAAGCATTGCTGTTGCTCCGCCCAAGAACCCCGTAAGTAATAGTGCTTTTTCTGATATCCTTCGGGCATTGTTTTTTGCCGCAAGCTTGTCATATATAGTAATTATGATGCTGAAAACAGAAATCAGACATATGAAGAAAAAGATATATTTCATAAAAATCACCGCAACTAAATATTATGTATTATTATTTTAACATATCAGTCAAGTGAGGATAAAATGAAAAGAAAAATCAGTTTAATTTTATTTGTTGTTATGCTTTTTTCGGGATGCACCGTACAGAATGAAGAAAAAGAAAGCATTAAGGAAGAAACTGGAGTTTCTGCAGTATGGATTTTCTATAATGAACTTAATATGATTAACGAAGGTGGCGGAAATGAAAGCTTGTTCAGAGATAAAGTTTCAAAAATGTTTGATGATTGCGTTTCGTGGGGAATAAATACCGTCTTTCTTCAGGTCAGACCGTGTGCAGACAGCTTTTATAATTCATCGATTTTTCCTTGGTCATATTATCTGACGGGTGAGCAAGGAAAGGCGGTTAATTATGATCCGTTGAAAATATCTATTGAAGAGGCGCATAAGAGAAAGCTGACTCTCCATGCGTGGATAAATCCTTTCAGAATTGCATTCAGTGATGATATATCAAAGCTTTCAGATAATCATCCTGCTATGAAATGGATACAAAAAAAGAAAGCTGATGTTGTGTTTGTAAACGGAGGAATATATTTTTCGCCTGCTTCTCTTGAAGCGCAGAAGCTGGTTATCGACGGGGTTCGTGAAATAATCAGAAATTATGATGTTGATGGAATACATATTGATGACTATTTCTATCCGTCTGTTGACGCTAAGGTGGATTCAGAGTTTTATAAAAAATATACAGAAAGCGGCGGAGAACTGAGTCTTGATGATTGGCGGCTTAATATGATTTCTGCGTTCGTTTCACAGCTTTACAGTGCCGTCAAAGCGGAAAATGAGGAGTGTATTTTTTCTGTCAGTCCGGCAGGAAATATCAATAATAATTACAATGAGCAATACGCTGATGTGAAACTTTGGTGTTCTCAGACAGGATATGCTGATTGGATAATACCTCAGATTTATTACGGATTTGAAAACGATATCTTGCCGTTTGATACAGCGCTTAAAAAATGGTCGGAAATTCATACAAACGGTGATATTAAAATGATATATGGAGTTGCTGCATACAAGGTCAACGACAGTGACAGCGAATGGACGGCAGGCAAGGGGATAATTGATAAGCAATTAAAGCAGATAAAGGATATCGGCGCTTACGGCGTTGCGTTTTTCTCATATTCCAGCCTTGCGGATGAAAAAAGAAGTGCTGAGTTTAAAAATCTCAGCACAGTTTTAGCGTAAACTTCTTTTTAAAATGAAGGAAAGATATACTGCAGGAATACAGATAAGAAACCATAAGGTTGAAAACAAAGGGCATATCTGTCCCAAAAGATTAAATTTCTGACCTGAATAATCCCATACATTCATATGAAGACCGCGGTTGACAATGCATCCGACAATAAACTCCAAAACGGTAATGATCCCGCATCCGATGGCACAGCGCAGAAGCAGACTGTTGTTTTTTAAATTCATATTTATTATGTGAATAAGAAGAAAAGCTAAACCTCCGGTCAGAATCATCGACCAATGGGTATATCCTCTTGTTACGACTTCTACAAGTCCGTAGATAATGCCGCCGAAACCGAATATCGTGAAATTTTCTCTGAATTTGTTTTTTGTCAAATTAATCACCGTTAATATATTAACCAAAAATGAAAGGAACCTACCGAAAAGTAAGTTCCTTTTTATGTTATTTATCCTTAGGCTCTATACAGTAGATTCCGGATTCAAGAACAACATACTCCATAAATCCGACGCGAAAATACTTCTTGAGAGGTTCGTTGACAGTCAGATAATCCTTGACGGAATAGTCACTGAGGCTGATTGTGCGAATCTGATTGTTGTATTCATTGCAGACATAGAGCTTGTCTTCGTGTTTGAAAATAGAGACAGGGCGCTTGAAAGCAACAGATGCTCCGCCGCCTATTCTGAGGAGAACTCTTTTTTCTATAGGTGAAAATTTAACTATAGAATTCCTGTCAGGAACAACGCACCAAAAGCAGTTGCCGTCCATTGCGAGGCTTCTGATCGGGCAATTTTGATATACGAGCTTTTCCTGCATAGCAATCGAACCTACAGAGTCAAAAATATTCATATTACCGTCATCGAAAAGGGTAACAACACCGTTGCTTTTAAGAACGGCTGAATCGCAGGCTATGTAGTTGCCGAGCTTTTTTGCTATCTCACGGTAATGAAGCCCGAATTTTGCCTCAAGATAAGTCTTTATTTTAACAGGAAGAGTTCTGTCTCCGTCCTGGTCATATACAAAAAATGCAACAGTTTCTTGTCCGTTTGGAAGCTTTGCTCTTTGGGCGTAGATGAAGCCTATTTCGAGCGGAACAACATCAAGCAACTGCGCTTTTACAATTCTTAACAATTTTATCACCTGTAATTTTAAGGTTGTTCAGGAAAATCCCCGCCAAGCCGGATACAGCCGATAGTAACCTGCGTTTAAAAGCAGGTGGGTGCTTCCCCAACGGTTCACGCTCCCTTCGTCCGTTAAAAACGGGAGGTCTGCAATCCACGCCGGGAGATAAGCTCCCGTAAAATACAATTGTAGGGTTAATATGGGCTGTAAATTATCGCACAAGGCAGGGGTAAATCTGATTAATCAGTTTTCATCGCCGTCTTCAAAAAGGTCATTGAGTCTTTCTTCAAATATTGCCTGAACTTCATCAAATTCCTTAGCGTTTTCAATAGGACAAAGGTATGTTTCGCCGTCTTTATCTTCTTCTACCTTGAGAATAATGACTTCGCCGTCATCGTCGAGAATGTCCTCTGCATCGTCATAAACCGGAATAAGGGCAACATACTTGGCTGTATCTGTTTCGATTCTGTCAAGCTCTTCAAAAATATGTTCTACGCCGTCTTCATCAATAACGCTGACAAGATCGGGGTTGAATTCTTCAGCCATTTTTAAAACCTCCTTATGTATAATGTTAATCACAAATATATTTTAACCATAAATTGACCAATAGTCAAGATAATTTGAAATTAAGTCATTATTTATAAAAATTTTCAACTTTTTTCAAAAAAACTATTGACAAACACATAAAAGCGTGTTAATATAAAGGCGAACCAAGGGAAAACACAAAAAAATAACTCAAAGGTTGAGAAAGAAGGAGGCGAGTCCAATGAACTCAACAGAGGTACAATTTAATAGGGCCGCCGCAGGAACGGTATAAAGTCATAATTAAGACGGCGTGAAGAAGCCAAACGATGATGTTTATCATATAGAGATTTAAATCCGGAGGTTGCAGGCGGCAGGCGAGTGGGAACGCCCACATTACATAGCAGGCCGGTCGTAAGACCTGAACCTAACTAAAAATCATACCTTGTAGAAATAAGGTGACTACTAAGTTTAGTTAACAGCTTTTCAGAGTAAATTTGAAAGAGTGAGTTGAAATGTACAAGTAATTTTCGAGAAAGAAAATATTTTTGAGAGAGTGAGTCCTATGCACATCTGATTGATATCTCAAATTAATAGCGAGAGAGTGAGTACGATGTTCAAATAAAGCTTATTCATTAAAAATAATCTCGAAAGAGAGTGAGTGACATGTACATCTAGCGTTTTAAACTAAAATAAATGTAAAGGTGTGAGTCCCAAGTACTAGTCATTTTTAACTGATAGTAAAAGTAAAGGCGTGAGTCCAACAAACTAGTTAGTTTTAATTAAACATTAAGAGAGCTGAGAAAAACAGCTCTCTTTTTTTGCATATAAAAAAGAAAAATTAAAAAGACCGGCGGTTGAGCCGGTCTGAATTTATTCGGTGTCAGGTTTCTTTTTGACAATGACTCTTATCAGAATAATGATAAGAACAAGAATTACCGCTGCAATACCGATTAATATGATTGGTATAATCTCTCTTTTTTCGACAACATCTTCTCTGGTTATTATGCTTTCTGTTTCAGCCGGGGATGTAGTGGTTGTTTGCTGAGGTTCGCTCTGAATGTTTTCCGGAACTGCATCAGGTCCTTTTGTTTCATATTTGAATGTTGCAACCGAAATACTTTCGTTGTCGTTTCTCAGACTTATGGCGTTCCATTCTTCTTGTGTACCTGTATAATATATTTCAGCAAGGCTGTCGCATTTCGAAAATGCTTTTTCGCCAATCATTTCAACGCTTTTAGGAATTGTTACTGTTTTAAGGGCTGTGCAACCGTAAAATGCCATTGAATCGATTGTCTCTGTCGGTTCAGAAATAACAACATTGAGAAGCTTTTCTGCTCCTGCAAAAGCACCTTGATTAATTGATGTTACAGTAAACGGAACAATGAAGTTCGCGAATTTTCTTCCGCAAGGATATTGAACCAACTCGGTTTTATCTGCATTATAAAGGACGCCATCGTTATCGCTGCTATAATACTTATTTCCATCCTCTACGGTAATCGCTTCCAAAGCCGTGCAGTTAAAAAACGGGGAAGCATTGAGCTTTTTTACTGAAGAAGGGATAGTGATACTCCTAAGTGAAGTGCAACTGTCAAAGGCACCGTAACCGATTGTTTTTAAACCGTCGGGAAGTGATATTTCAGTCAGCGATTTAAAACCATTAAAAGCATAACGACCTATGCTTGTCACTCCGTCAGAAACGGTGATTTTTGATATCTTATCTGCAAAACTGTACCAAGGTGCATCCTCGGCTTTGTCGTAGTCTGTCATAGCATCGTTACCGGATATAGTGAGTTCTCCGGTAGCTTCGTCAAAGCTCCAACTGACATCTGCACCGCAATCACCGCTGTTTGCTGCAAAAGCTACCGTGAAAAGCGTTACGGATATCACTGCGGCAAGAATAACCGAAAAAAACTTACTGAAATTTTTACATCTCATTTTTTACACCTCTTTTATGAGAAGTATTATATTCTTCATATGTTAAAAAGTCAATAACAAAGGATGACGGTTTTTTGAACTGTCATCCTTTACTCAATTATTCTGATTTTCCCGGGAAAAGTCTGAATGTGAAATTGAATGCCTTTTCAAGAAGTCTGTATTTGTCAAGGCTCTTCGGACCGCAGGATGCTGAGCCGCAACTGAGGTGTTTATAGTCAAGGCTGAATATTGTTTCTTTCAACGGTTTGAGCTCATAATCGTGTTTTGCTTCGTGTAGCATATTAGGTGTAAAATGCTGAGCGTTAACGCTGAATGATTCGAAATCCTCTGCGGTGCAGTAAAGACCGACACCGTCAGCGTTTCTGATCTCTGCCCATTTCGTTCCGAAGTGAGAAGAATTTTCCTGAGGACGGACATAGTGCTCAAAGTTATCTGTTACGGTTGTTTCAAACTTATCGACATATGTTGATAGGTTTTTATCTATATAGCTCTCATGAGGGCCGTAACCGAAGAAATTGAATGTTTCAAAACCTTCAGGCATTGTAAGCTGGAGTCCGATTCGAGGAAGAACTTCAATGCCATTTGTAGCTTTACCGTTAACATTGATAAGCAACGCGCCGTTTGCAAGGAAGGTATAAGTCATCGTTCCTCTGAATGCAGGATCATAAGTGTGTGAGCCCATAGAGATATCGGCACTGATGACGACTTTATTCTCAGTTCTTTCGATGATGCCTGCTCGGTATGTCTTTTGCTGAAGTCTGTTTAAACCGATAGTTTTCCACTGCTCGATGTATTGCGAATCGTTATCAATCGGAGCGCGATTTAAATTAAGCACAACAGGCTTTTCAATAAGATCAGTTCCGTTATGGTTTATTGTCTGCAATCTGCCGTAAGGCTTATCAAACACAAAATTGTTTCCGTTGGCAGAAATTCTGATATATCTGCTGTCTTCATCAATCTCTACAGTACCTTCAACTTCAATTGACTTTGAAAGAGGTGTTGACGAAAGCTTGAACTGTTTCATTCCGCATTCATAACCTGCAGGAGCCCACGGCTTATCAACTTTGGTGTAGAATCTCAGTGTTAGATAGCAGTTGCCGCTTAAATTATAGTCAGAGGGATTGAAAAGCGGGAAATCGCTTGCTTCTCGTTGCATAAGCATAAGACCTGAGATTTCACCTTCAGTAATAAGCTCTGCATCGGATTTGATGTTCCATTTTACGCATATATCATCAAGACCTGTGAAGAAAAGACGATTTTTAATTCTTACAGAGCCGTCGCCGTTATAATCAACAAAGAAAGGCTGATAAGCGATTTTAGCTTCCTTAAAACCGGTGTGGGGAGTCCTGTCAGGGTAAACGAGTCCGTCTACGCAGAAGTTTCCGTCATTGGGGAAATCGTTAAAATCGCCGCCGTATGTATAATTATATCCGCCGTTACCGTCGGGGATTGCAACGGAATGATCGGTGTATTCCCATATACAGCCGCCAACGAATCTGTCGTCAGCATCAATTAATTCCCAATAATCTCTGAGGTCACCGGGGCCGTTGCCCATTGCATGGCAATATTCGCAAAGATAAAATGGCTTTTTAGCTCGTTTTTTACTTTCAAGTATTTCTTTGCATTGATCAATTGACGGATACATCCAGCTTTCAACATCAGAAACATCAGTGAATTTCTTCTTGGCGTGGTCGCCGTAGGCATAGTTTGCACCTTCGTAGTGGATGATAGCGTCAGGCTTTCTTCCTTTGATATAATCACGCATTGCTCGATGATTATCGCCGCAACCGGATTCATTACCAAGAGACCAGAAAATAACACAAGCTCGGTTCTTGTCACGCTCAAACATTCTCTTTGCTCGGTCAACATAGGATTCCTTCCATTCCGGATTTTGTGAAAACTCACTCCAGAAAGCGTGCCATTCAGGCTGACCGTAGGGGTTATCCTGAGGAGTGCGGCAAATACGCGCACCTGTACCGTGGGTTTCGATATCAGCCTCGTCAATAACGAGGAAGCCGAGCTCATCGCACATTTCAAGAAGTCTGGGATCATTGGGATAATGCGATGTTCTTATTGCATTAACATTGTGACGCTTAAGAATGTATAAATCTTCAAGCATATGCTCAACGGGTGTTGCATGACCGAGTAATGGGTGTGAATCGTGACGGTTGACACCGCGAATCTTGAATTTCTGACCGTTGAGATAAAGAACGGAGTTTTTAATTATAAGCTCCTTAATTCCGATTTTTGCAAGAACTGTTTCATCGGAAATATCAAGATAAAGGCTGTAAAGGAGGGGTGCTTCATCGTTCCAAAGTACAGGGTCATCAATCTTCAGCTTGATTTTACTGTCCTTACTCTGACCTGAAGCAATTGTTTCTCCGTGCGGGGAAACAAGACGATAATCAACTTCTCTGTCTCCAAAAATTTTAAGGTCAACATCCATAAGGCAGCGTGTAAGCTTTTTCTTGAATTCAGTTCTGATGAAAAAGTCCTCGATTCTGCCTCTTCTGCTTCTTTCAAGGATATAAACTTCACGGAAAATACCGCTCATTCGCCACATATCCTGGTCTTCAAGATATGTGCCGTCACACCATTTGAGAACAAGAACTGCGATTCTGTTTTTGCCTGTGTGAACAAATTCGGTGATGTTGAATTCGCTTGTCATATGGCTGACCTGGCTGTAGCCGACGAATTTGCCGTTTATCCACAGATAGAAGCAGGAATCAACGCCTTCGAAATTAAGGAAAAGATCGCGGGTAATCATATTCTCATCAACCTCAAAGTCGCGCAGATATATACCGCAAGGATTTTCGTCGGGAACATGAGGCGGATCAAGAGGGATAGGATAGTTTATGTTAGTGTAGTTCGGTTTGTCGTAGTCTTTGTCCAGCACCATCTGCCAGTTCATAGGAACCTTTATTTTGTCATAAGCAGAGTCAGCCTCGAAGTCTTCAGCGTAAAAACCGTCCTCGACATCTACAAGACTTGAATGGAATTTAAAATCCCATTCACCGCAAAGAGAATGGAAATATTTTGATTCAGAACGAGGGGATTCGGCACTGATGCTGTCGTGGTATGGAATAAAATATGCACGCGGTTCTTCACAGCCGTAGTGAAGAACATCCAGATTTTTATGATAATCAGGTAGTTTTATCATTTTTACCTCCGTTAATTATAATTCTATTTTTGCTTTTCTTGAGTTTATACCGTAAAAAATTGTTGGGTCAAATTTAGGTTTTCTTGAATAAGTATAAAGACCGTTCTGTTCCTGCTCAATGTCATAGAGCTGCGTATAGCAGAAGCCGAAAATATACTCGTTATCAAGAAGAGAATCAGTGAGACCCTGATAGCGTTCAATGAATTCGTACTTGTTCTTAGGAGCATTTCCGTAGCCCCAGGCGTTCTGATTGCTGTGGTCAACAGACCACTGAATGCCGCCGTATTCACTGACGAAAAGAGGCTCGCCTTTATAAGTCTGTCTTTCTGCGTGCTGGTCAAAAATCTTTCCTTCGCCTGCAGTTACATAAAATGTCTTGAAAATTTCAGGATTCTGCTCATAATTGTGAACATCAAATATCTCGCCGGTTACATGGAAGTTTCCGCTGACATCGATGCAGGGACGGGTCGGGTCAAACGCCTTTGTAACATCGTGAATCATTTTAAGGGCGGCGTCATGCTGCTTTCTGCCGTCATAATCCCATGTTTCGTTAAACGGACACCAGCCGATAATTGAAGGATGATTAAAGTCTCTTTCAATCTCTTCTAACCACTCAGGAAGGACGCTGTATACAATATTGGAGTCAGATGTGTCGAGACCCCAGTTGGGATATTCTCCCCAGACTATATACCCCATTTTGTCGCAATGGTACAGGAATCTTGGTTCGAATATTTTCTCGTGAAGTCGTGCTCCGTTAAAGCCGACATCGAGCGAAATTTGGATATCTTTAATAAGAGCTTCATCGGAAGGAGCAGTATAGATTCCGTCAGGATAAAATCCCTGGTCGAGGACAAGGCGTTGGAAAACAGACTTGCCGTTGATGAGGAATTTGTATCCGTCGAGCTTAATGTCGCGAAGACCAAAGTAGCTGTCTACACGGTCGTCATTGAATTTAAGCTCAAGGTCGTAGAGCCTTCCTTCGCCGACATTCCAGTAAAAAGCCTCTTTAAGGTCAAGATGAGCAGAGATAAGACCGCCGTTTGTCTCAACGGTCGCAACGCCCATAATCCTATCGTGAAACAGAGCTAATGCTTCAAACTTACCCTTGCCAACGACCTTAGCCTGAATATCGACCGAGCAGTTTTCAGCGTTAGGGAAAATCTTTATATTTTCAATATATGATTTCGGAGTGAACTCAAGCCATACCGTCTGCCAGATACCGGTTGTTCTTGTATAGTCGCAACCGTGTGAATAGTATTCTTCACTTTGCTTACCTCTTGGTTGAAGCGGATTGCGGACATCATCTTCTGCGTAGACGGTGACGGTATTTGATCCGGGTAAAAGATGGTCGGTTATATCAAAGCTGAATGAAACATAACCGCCCGTATGTGAGCCTATTTCCTTGCCGTTGATATAAACGGTTGCTTTATAGTCAACAGCTCCGAAATGAAGAACGGTTCTCATACCTGCATATCTGTCAGAAATTATGAATTCTCTTGAATACCAGACCGCTGCCATAAAATCTTTATTTTCGATTCCTGAAAGCACACTTTCAGGGCAGAAGGGTACATTTATAACAGAGTCAAAGCGAGTATCCTTCTCGTAAAATCTTTTTGCAAGCCCGCTCTTTGAGTTGTCAATCTGAAAGTTCCATTTACCGTTGAGATTCAGCCATGCCTGGCGCTGAAACTGCGGATTCGGATGTTCGGGGCGTGGTATATTCATAACCAAAAACCTCCACTCTAATTTTTTGTTATAATACCATATATTGTTGGTTTATTCAATAGAAATCACATATTTTGTTAAAAGGATTTTGTAAAATTGACTGAATATTCTGTACATTTGATTTTCATTGTGATATATTTATAAAAAGGGGAATCAGGAGGTGGTGTTTTGACGGAAAGCGAACTTCTTAAGGCTCGTATTGATGACTGCATAGGTTTATGCGAAGAAAGCTATCTTATTACCAACACGAACTTTCTCGATATCTATCAGCAGAGTTCTGTTATTGAGTATTTGCGGAATAAAAAAGGTGTTCGTTTCGATTTTTACGGTGGATTCGAAGATAGCGAAAGAAAAATAGCTTTGTTTTTTCCTGAATATGCTGAAAGCTTGGAATACATTAAAGAAAACTCTGAACTCTCACCGATAACATCAATTAGAATCAGTAAAGATGATTTTTCCACACTTTCACACCGCGACTATCTTGGAGCGGTTATGGGTCTGGGAATAAAAAGAGAAGCTGTCGGCGATATTTTTGTTACGGAAAAAGGCTGCACGATGGCTGTGATAAAAAGCGTTGCTCCGTTCATAAAAGAGAATCTGATTTCGGTAGGCAGAGGCAGTGTGAAGGTTGAAATAAACGAAAGCTTTGAAAATGAACATAATAACTCAGCCTTTGAAACAAAAAGGTGTTATGTATCATCAATGCGTCTTGACGGTGTGCTTTCAGCGGCGTTTGCAATTTCACGCAATACTGCTGTTGAAGCAATACGAAAGGGAGTGGTTTTGCTCAATGGTATTGTTGTGCAAAAGCCTGATGCCAGGGTTCCTTTCGGTTCAAAGCTTGTCATCCACGGTAAAGGTAAGGTTATGGTCGATGAAGATGCAGGAGTAACTAAAAAAGGCAGGCAAGCCTTTATAATAAGGAAATATTGATTAATGAAAGGGTAGTGATTTAATGTTAAATATTGCACACAGAGGCTTCAGCGGGAAATATCCGGAGAATACGATGCTTGCTTTTGAAAAAGCTATTGAATCAGGCGCAGACGGAGCGGAGTTGGATGTCCATCTAACTAAAGATGGTGAAATTGTTGTTATTCACGATGAGCGCGTTGACCGTACAACTGACGGCAGGGGCTTTGTTGCGGATTTTACCTATGAAGAGCTTTCAAAATTTGATGCTTCGGCCGGTTTTGCAGGTGTTTACGGATTTAATAAGATCCCTACACTTCGCGAATACTTTGAGCTTGTAAAGCCTGTTGCCGATTTCATAACAAATATCGAGCTTAAAACAGGTATCAATGAGTACCCGGGAATTGAAAAGGCTGTGCTCGACCTTATTGATGAGTTTGAGCTTGAAGACAGAATTATTATCTCCAGTTTTAATCATTATAGTGTTATGAGAACAAAAGCTATAAATCCTCGCATCAAATGCGGATTCCTTGAGTCAAGTTGGATTTATAATTTCGGCGAGTATACAAAAACGCGCGGAATTGAATGTGTTCACCCGATGTATCTTTCTCTTAACGAAGGAAGTGTTTCTGAAATCAAGGCGAATTCAATTCAGATAAACACCTGGACGGTTAACGATGAAGAAAGCGTTGAAAAGCTTTACGACCTGGGAATCGACGCTGTTATTACAAACTATCCGGATATGGCTAAAAGTGTTATAGACAGGCTGGCAAGGAAAAAATAATCTGAATATTTTCACTTTTGGTCTTGAAATTAATAAATCATAGTAGTAAGATAATAAAAAATTCCTAGTGAGGTGCAGATTATGTTTACAGGAAAATCGGAAGAATATAGAGGTATTTATGCTTTGTTGCTTACTCCTTTCAAAGAGGATAAGTCAATTGATTACGATGTATACGCGCAGTATGTTGAATGGCAGGCATCAAAAGGCCCGCATCATCTTTTCTCAGTATGCGGAAGCTCAGAAATGACTTGCCTTACTCTTGAAGAAAGAATAAAGTGTGCAGAAATTGCAGTTAAGCACGCTAACGGAACTGAAATCGTTGCAACAGCAAACCTTGAGCCGACATGGCATTACCAGGTTGAAGAAGTAAAGAAAATGGAGCAGACCGGTGTTGACGGACTTGTGTTTGTAACAAGAGGTGTCGGTAATGATGATGAGCAGCTTGTTAATTATCTCTATGAGCTTTCTCAGCATACAACACTTCCGATAATTCTTTACGAATTCCCGGGATTCCAGCCGCACTGTATGTCAGGTGAGGCTTACGGTAAGCTTGTTCAGACAGGAAAGTTTATGGGCATTAAGGATACAACCTGTTCTCTTGAGCGAATTAAGGATAAGATTGCCGTTCAGGGTGAATCTGCTGTTCTTCAGGCAAATATCCCGTTCCTTTTTGATGCTTATGAGGCAGGAGCAAGAGGTGTTTGTGCAACTCCAACATCTTGCGGAGCCAATCTTTTCCGCAAAATGTATGATGAATACTTTGTAGAGAAGGATGTTCAGAAGGCTCGTGAAACATATAACGAGATTATTCTTCTTGATAATTGTATCGACAGCGGATTTAACGCAAGTGCAAAATACCTTGTTCAGCTTCAGGGTGTGCCTATGCAAACGGTAACTAGAGCCGGAGCTAAGATCGATGCACCGAGAAGAAGAAGCATAGAGGCTTTCTACGAGTACGCAACGCAAAAGGGTTTACTTTGATCTTAATATAGCTTTAAAAGAGTCTGCTTGCGGGCTCTTTTTTACTTTTTAATATAATTGTCTAGACATATATACCATATCTGTATAGTGAAATGTCTTGAAATGGGCAACAGTTTATGTTAGAATTGTTGAAAAGGAGGAGATAATGTGGCTCCGCAGAATTCAGGTGAAAAAACAAAACTCTTAATCGCAAACTCATTAAGAAAGCTTATGAAAAAAAAGTCGTTGGATAAAATTAAAATCCGCGAGATTGTCGAGGATTGCAATGTTAATCGTCAGACTTTTTATTATCATTTCCAGGATATATATGCACTTGTTGAATGGATTTATACATATGACGGAATGCAGATTTTCAATGAGTACAAAAACGATTGCGACTGGATGACAATGATACGAAAGATGTTTGATTATCTTGAAGATCATCAGGAGGAAATCAAATGTGTTGTCAACTCCAAGGCTGAAAAGTTTTTCTATAATTTTGTTCATGAGAAGATTGGTCTGTGCTCAAGAATGGTCGTAGAATTTATCTCAAAAGATATGACGGTTGATTCATACTATAAGAGCTTTATTGCAGATTTTTATACATTTGCTGTCTGCGATGTTGTTGAAAACTGGATGCGTAACCGTAGCTCAACGAGGATTTCGAGCGATGAGCTTATCCATTTGTTTGAACTGACAATGTTGGGTAATGTAAAAGCAGCTCTTGAAAGATTTGAGCAGGAAACAATCAAACTACGCGAAGCTGATAAAAACAGTTGACAAAGGCAGATTAAGGTGGTAAAATACTCGATAATGATGTTGACGAAGAGGGAAACAGCCTTAAACCTTTAAGAGAGCCGTTGGTTGGTGAAAAGCGGCAGGTGTCAAGTTGTTTTTGTAGCTTCCGAGTCGGAGAGAAGAACGCCTAACGGTTATTAGAACTCTCCCGTTATGCTTCGTAAAAGCGCAGGACTTTATGTCTTAAGTGGCATTATGCTTAATGCAATTTGAGTGGTACCGCGGGTTATTTCAGCTCGTCTCAAAGTTTTTTTCTTTGAGACGGGTTTATTTTTTTATTATATAAAAACTAACAAGGAGGAAATATATATGGCAAAGGATCTCGCAAAACAGTATGATCCGAAGGACGTTGAGGACAGAACCTATAAATTCTGGCTCGACGGTAATTATTTTCATGCAGAATGTGACCCTGAGAAGGAGTCGTATACGATCGTTATACCGCCGCCGAATATTACCGGACAGCTTCATATGGGACATGCTCTTGATAATACTCTTCAGGATATTCTTATTCGTTTCAGAAGAATGCAGGGCTTCGATACACTTTGGCTTCCGGGTACTGACCACGCTTCGATTGCAACTGAGGCTAAGATTGTTGAAGCAATGGCAGCTGAGGGCCTTACGAAGGATGATCTCGGCAGAGAAGGTTTCCTTGTTCGCGCTTGGGATTGGAAAGAAAAGTATGGTGGCAGGATAATTGAACAGCTTAAAAAGCTTGGTTCATCCTGCGATTGGAGCAGAGAACGATTCACTCTCGATGAAGGTTGCAGCAGAGCAGTTCGAGAAGTTTTTGTCAGACTTTACGAAAAGGACCTTATCTATAGGGGCAACAGAATGGTTAACTGGTGTCCGTACTGTGAGACATCAATATCAGACGCTGAGGTTGAGTATAGTGAGCAGGACGGCAATTTCTGGCATCTTCTTTACACTGTTAAGGAAACGGGAGAACAGCTTGAGCTTGCAACTACGAGACCTGAAACTATGCTTGGTGATACAGCGGTTGCAATTAACGCAGAGGACGAAAGATACAAACATCTTCACGGATGTCATGTAATTTTACCGCTTCTCAATAAAGAAATTCCCATCGTTTGTGATGAACATGCAGATATGACTAAGGGAACGGGTGTTGTTAAAATTACACCTGCGCATGACCCTAACGACTTCGAGGTAGGAAGACGCCATAATCTTCCTATGGTAAGAACATTTACTTACGATGGTCATATGACTGGCGCGGCTGAAAAGGCTGCATATGATGAGCTTGTTACAAGCGGTAAAGCTGCAGCGGATGAACCCGAAGTTCTTGATTGCGGTAAGTATGCAGGTATGACAACTATGGAAGCTCGCAAGGCTATTCTTGAAGACCTTGAAGCGGGCGGATATATCAAGTGTATCGAACCGCTTAAGCACGAGGTTGGTACTTGCTACCGTTGTCATTCGACTATCGAGCCTATGGTTTCAAAGCAGTGGTTCGTTCGTATGGAACCGCTTGCGAAGCCTGCTATCGAGGCTGTTGAGAAGGGCGAAACAGTTTTTGTTCCCGAAAGATTTACAAAGAACTATATGAACTGGATGCGCGGTACACGAGATTGGTGTATTTCTCGTCAGCTTTGGTGGGGTCATCGTATTCCGGCGTGGTATTGTGCAGATTGCGGTGCTACGATAGTTTCAAAGACTGATATTGATGCTTGCCCTCATTGTTCAAGCAAGAATATAGAGCAGGATAGTGATACACTCGATACTTGGTTCTCATCAGCCCTCTGGCCGTTCTCAACTCTCGGCTGGCCTGATGAAACTCCCGAGCTTAAGCATTATTATCCCACAAGTACATTGGTTACTGGTTACGACATCATCGGATTCTGGGTAAGCCGTATGATATTCTCAGCGCTTGAGTATACCGGTCAGGTGCCGTTTGATACTGTTCTTATTCACGGTCTTGTCCGTGATGCTCTCGGCAGAAAGATGTCAAAGTCTCTTGGTAACGGTATTGATCCTCTTGAGGTAATTGATCAGTACGGTGCAGATGCTCTTCGTCTTACTCT
Source organism: Clostridia bacterium (assembly GCA_017942105.1). Lineage (GTDB taxonomy): Bacteria > Bacillota > Clostridia > Oscillospirales > Acutalibacteraceae > CAG-488. The sequence continues at coordinate 19,946 of JAGAVE010000018.1, forward strand.
CGCAACGGGTAACAGCCCGGGTAACGATATGCGTTTCTCAGATGATAAGGTAAGCGCGAGCCGTAACTTTGCAAACAAGATCTGGAATGCTGCAAGATTTATTCTTATGAATCTTGGCGAAAACGAAAAAGCACCCCATGTTCCGGAAAACCTTGCTCTCGAAGATAAGTGGATATTGAGCCTCTTTAATAATCTCACAAAAGAGGTTACTGATAATCTTGATAAATTTGAGCTTGGTATCGCAGTGCAGAAGCTTTATGACTTTATCTGGGATGTTTTCTGCGACTGGTATATTGAAATTTCAAAAATCAGACTTAACTCTGGCGATGAAAAAGCGGCACAGACAGCTCGAGATATGCTCGTTTACATTATGTCTAACACACTCAAGCTTCTTCATCCGTTTATGCCGTTTATTACTGAAGAAATCTGGCAGACACTTCCGCATGACGGCGAGTCAATTATGATTTCAGACTGGCCGAAGTATAATGAAGAATTTAACTTCAGCGTTGAGGAGCAGGAAATGGGCAGAATTATGGAGGCTGTACGCGCTATCCGTAACCGCCGAGCAGAAATGAATGTTCCTCCGTCAAGGAAGGCTAAGTATTATATCGCAACAGCTTACAAAGATACATTCCGTCAGGCAGGTATCTTTATGCAGAGACTTGCATCTTGCTCTGAGGCAGAGGTTGGCGACGGCTTTGAATTTGATGATGCTGTTTGTATCGTTACAAATGATGCAAAGGTCTATATCCCGATGGGTGACCTCGTAGACTTTGAGGCTGAAATTGCCCGTCTTGAAAAAGAGAAGGCAAAAGAGCTCAAAGAGCTTGAATTCATTGATAAAAAGCTTAATAACGAAAACTTTGTTGCAAAGGCTCCGCGGGCAGTTGTTGACGGTCAGCGTGAAGCAGCACAGAAGATTCGTGATAAGATTGCAATGATCGACGAAAGCCTTGCAAAACTCAGAAAATAAGATTTTGGACGGTTAGTGTTTCACTAACCGTCATTTTTTGACAGGGTATAAAACATATGGTATAATTTTAAATAAGTGAAGGTAAGTTTTATAGATAAAGACTTTTGTGTTCCGGTAAAGCTTAAATTTTAGGTGAATTATGACAAAGCAAGACTTTTTGGATTTTTGTAATGCGGAATTCATAAAACGCGGATTTAAGAAAAAAAGAAATAAATACTATAGAGTTGACAGAAGCGATTTGCTGTGTATGATTTATCTTCAAAAATCAATGGCTGAGGCATACTATATTAACTATTACTTTTTTATAGGCGACTATAAAGATGTCTCGAAACTTCCGTCAATTGATGAATATGATATTTATGAGAGATTTGCTGTTTTATCTAAAGATCTTGATGAAGAAGAGTGTTTTTTAACTGCTTGTATAGAGTATGATCTTTATACAAAAGAAGAAATAAAACCTTTCTTGGATAAGGAATTTGAGAGCTACATTATTCCTGTTATTGAAAGAGGAAAGATTGAACTTCAAAATAAACTGGATCATTATTTACCTACTATGTTTCCGGAAGATGTCGAAAAAGTGACCGGAAAACTTGAAATTTAAACGAGTATATGAAATGAGTGATTTTATGAACTATAATGAAGCGCTTGAATTTATACATTCAAGAATGAAATTCGGTTCTCAGCCGGGTATGGAGAGAATAACTGCATTGTGTGATGCGTTTAATAATCCGCAGGACAAGCTTAAATTTGTTCATGTTGCAGGAACTAACGGTAAAGGCTCAACCTGCACGATGATTTCAAATATGCTTGTTGCCGCAGGGTATAAAGTAGGTTTATTTACCTCTCCGTTTGTGGTTGATTTTCGTGAAAGAATTCAAGTGAATTCTGAAATGATACCTAAGGAAGCTTTTGCAAAAATTGTTGAAAGAATTGTGCCGGTGATAGATGATTTGAAAAATAAAAACATAGAACCGACCGAATTTGAAATAATTACGGCTGTAGCATTTCTTTATTTTCTTGAAGAAAACTGTGATATAGTCGTTCTTGAAGTCGGACTTGGCGGCACGCTTGATTCAACGAATATAATCAAAAAATCAGAAGTAAGTGTTATTACTTCTATTTCAATGGATCATACCGATATTTTAGGTGACACGCTTCTTGAAATAGCTGCACATAAATGCGGAATTTTTAAAGAAGGCGGCAATGTTGTCGGTTACCCTCAGCCTGATTTTACAGTTGAACGCTTTATTAAAGAGAAGGCGAAGGAAGCCGGTTGCAGCTATACTCATTCCGACCTTGCAAGAATAAGACTTGTTCGTGAGGAGTTTGACGGTTCAACGATCATTTATGCCGGTTGTACTTTTAAAATTCCACTTTCAGGAAAGCATCAGATTTATAATTTTTCAACGGCAATTTCTGCAATCAATGTCCTTAAAAACAACGGTTGGAATGTGTCGGCAAAGAATATGATTGACGGAATATCAGCGCTGAAAATGCCTGCAAGAGTGGAGATTGTATCAGAAGATCCTCTTGTTATAATTGACGGTGGTCACAACGCAGAAGGTATCGATGCTCTTTGTTATACTCTCAAAAAATACTACAGTGATAAGAAAATTATAGCTGTTTTCGGAATGATGAAAGATAAGAATTATGGATACTGCGCTGAAAAATTAGCTCCGTTATGCGAAAAGATTTATACTACAACAGTGTCTAACCCTCGTTCTTTGACTGCGAAGGAGCTTGCTGACGAGCTTAAAAAACACGGTTTTAAGGCGAAACCTATTGATGATTGTAAGAAAGCATATGAAAAGGCGTTGAAAAAGGCTGATAAAAATTCAGTTGTTCTCGTTTGCGGTTCTCTTTATCTTGCATCGGACATCAAAAAACTACAAAAATAGTCATAAAACACTGCTGTGATTCAACAAAATATTTGTTATCAATCCTTTATCCTTTTGGATAGAGGATTTTTCTTTTAGGGAGGTATAAAATCTATGAAAATTATTGCTACTCAACAGCGTGTAACAGCTTTCCTTGACGGAGAAATAGATCACCACACTGCCGCCGCAATTCGTTTAGAGATTGATGAAGAAATTCAACGCAATAAGCCTAAAACTCTGAAATTGGATTTTGCTGATGTAACATTTATGGATTCGTCAGGTGTAGGTCTTGTTATGGGAAGATTCCGTATAATTCAGCCGATGGGAGGAAAGCTGATTGTTTCCAATCTGTCGCCGCAGATTTATAAAATAATGCAATTGGCAGGTCTTGAAAAAATAGCAAAAATCAGCAAAAGGGAGGATGTTAGCTATGGAAAAAATCAATGAAATCAAAATGACTCTAGATTCAAAATCTGTGAACGAAGGCTTCGCGCGTTCAACCGTCGCAGCTTTTGTTTCTCAACTTGATCCGACACTGGAGGAAATATCCGATATAAAAATGGCGGTAAGCGAGGCAGTAACAAACTGCATAGTTCACGCTTATCCGCAAAGTGTTGGGAAAATTTACATATGTGTTACGATATTTCAAGATGCAAAGGTGAAAATCAGTATACGGGACAAGGGTTGTGGCATCATTGATGTCAGGCAGGCAATGGAACCGCTTTTTACAACACTGGGCGGTGAAAGAGCAGGCCTTGGTTTTGCTGTTATGGAAAGCTTTACCGATAGAATTATCGTTCATTCCAAACCGGAAAAGGGGACGACTGTAACAATGTATAAAACCATAAACGGGCGTGCGGGACAATGATACTGAATTCTGAGACAAGGGAAGAGCGGATTCATTCGAATCTTGGACTCGTTCATTCGTGCGCTCATAAGCTTAAGGGGAGAGGAGTAGAATACGAAGATTTGTTTCAGGCAGGATGCGTCGGTCTTATTAAGGCGGTTGATGGATTTGATGAAAGCAGAGGTTTCAGCTTTTCAACTTATGCCGTTCCTGTTATTTTGGGAGAGATGAAACGGATTTTTCGTGATGACGGAACTGTCAGCGTCAGTCGTTCTTTGAAGGAAAAGGGACGAAAGATTAATTTTGAAAGAGAAGCTTTTATAAGACAATTTAACCGTGAGCCTACGGTCAAAGAGCTTGCCGAGCGTCTCGGATTTGATGAATATGAAACCGCTCAGGCGATAACAGCATCATTGCCCGTTATTTCAATGACTATGCAGGATGATGAAAATGAAAATCAGTTTGATATTCCCGTTGATTCTCACGAAGCGGGAGTTTCAACAGCTATAGCTCTTGAACAAGTGCTTGATGACCTTGATGAGAGAGACGGTGAAATTATAAGGTTGAGATACTATTCGGGCTTGACGCAGACGGTTATTGCTGAGCGGCTTGGAATGACACAGGTTCAGGTCAGCAGGCGGGAGAAGGCTATTTTAAAGCTGATGCGTTCAAAATTGATATAGACAAATTTATATGTTAGTGGTATTATTTTCACGGAGGTGTTATAATGCCCGGGAAAACTAACTGCGAGAGCTGTAATAATTTTTGTTATGACGAGGCTGAAGATTATTATTATTGCTCAATGAATCTTGACGAGGACGAGTACATTAAGTTTCTTAGTGCTTCCTATTATGATTGTCCTTACTATGAGCCTGATGACGAGTATAAAATCGTAAGAAAACAAAACTGAGAAAAAACCACACTTTGGTGTGGTTTTTCTTGCATATTTATGCAATATATGTTAAAATACACGCTGTGTCAGGTTGCTTTGTAAAAATGAGGTTAGTTTATGTTGATAGATTTTCATACACATATTTTCCCTGATAAGATTGCCTCAGGTGCGATAAATTCCCTGAGCAACAGCATAGTTAATTTTCAGGGTTCAAGACCGCGCCACTATGCTCGCGGTACTTATGATTCATTAAGATCTTCTATGAAACGAAGTGGAGTGGATGTCTCTGTTGTTTTGCCTATAGCTACAAAGCAGAAGCAGACAGACTCAATCAACGGATTCGCAAAAACTTTGCGCAACGAAAGTGTAATTTCATTCGGTTCGTTACATCCTGAGCAGGATGATTGGGCTTCAATCCTTGAAAAACTGAAAAACGAGGGGTTCAAGGGAATCAAGCTTCATCCTGAGTATCAATCTTTTTATATTGACAGCAAAAGAAGTATTGAGATTTTAAGAAAAGCTGAGAGTCTCGGTCTTTATGTGGTGTTGCATACCGGATTTGATGACGGTATGCCGGAACCAATGCACTGTCAACCGGATAGATTGAAAAATGTTCTTGATTATGTCTCAGGTGAAAAAATTATTGCCGCCCATCTCGGTGCATACAAGAATTGGGATGATGTTGAAAAGTATCTTGTCGGAACGAATATTAATTTCGATACGGCATTTATTTCTCCCTATATATCGCCTGAGCAGTGCAGGAGGATTATCCAAAACCACGGTGCTCAAAAGGTGCTTTTCGGCAGTGATTCTCCTTGGCAGAATCCGAAAACTGAGTATGATTTTATTTTGAATCTCGGTCTCTCAAAGCAGGAGAATGAGATGATTTTTTATAAAAATGCTTTAAAAATATTAAAATAAAAGAGGATATCAAAATGAGAATTGTTGTAAAAGTAGGAACATCGACGCTTGCTCATCCGGGCGGATTGCTTAATATTCGAAGGGTTGAAGAGCTTTGTAAGGTTCTCAGTGACCTGAAAAATGCCGGAAATGATGTCATTCTTGTAACTTCAGGTGCAATCGGAATGGGTATCGGCAAGCTTCAGCTTAAATCAAAGCCGAGTGATATTGCTGGTAAGCAGGCCGCTGCCGCAGTCGGTCAGTGTGAGCTTATGTATACTTACGATAAGCTTTTTTCTGAGTATAATCACACTGTAGCTCAGCTTCTTATGACCGGTGATGATTTTGACCATGAAGACAGATATAATAATTTTATTAATACGATGAATAAGCTTCTTGAATTCTCGGCTTTGCCAATCATTAATGAAAATGATACTGTGTCAACCGATGAAATCAAGGTTGGTGACAATGACACGCTTTCAGCGATGGTTGCTGTCAGTGTTAAGGCAGATTTGCTTATTCTTCTTTCTGATATTGACGGTCTTTTTACTTCAGATCCGCATAAGAATTCTGATGCAACTCTTATTTCTGTTGTTTCTGAAATAACTGATGAAATCAGAGTGCTTGCTGGCGGTAAGGGCTCTTCTTTGGGTACGGGTGGAATGAAAACAAAAATTCATGCCGCTGAGATCAGCACTTCGAAGGGTTGCGATATGGTTATTGCGAACGGTGAAAATCCATATGTTCTTTATGATATAGTTGAAGGAAAATCGGTTGGTACAAGATTTCTTAAAAAGGCGGGCAAATGAAAATGACGACACAGGATATTTTAAAGCAGGCAAAGGCGGCTAAGAGAATTCTTGCGAAACTCTCGAGTGAGCAGAAGAATGATGCACTTTTGGCGATGGCGGACTCTTTGATTGCTTCGGTTGATGAAATACTGGATGAAAACTTAAAAGACATTGAAGCAGCACGCGGCGTGATTTCTGATGTTATGATAGACAGATTGACTCTTACAAAAGAGAGAATCGAAGGTATGGCAGAAGGAATAAGAGCAGTGGCAAAGCTTCTGGACCCCGTCGGCGATGTTCTTGAAAGAATCGAGCGCGAAAACGGAATGGTGATTGAAAAAACTTCTGTTCCTATGGGTGTTGTAGCGATTATTTATGAGAGCCGTCCGAATGTTTCTTCCGACGCCGCTGCGCTCGCACTCAAGAGCGGTAATGTTTGTGTGCTTCGCGGAGGAAAAGAGGCGTTTCGCAGTGCTAATGCAATAGTAAACGCTTTGAGAAAAGGTCTGAAGTCGATAGGTATTGATGAAACTGTTATAAATATGGTTCAGGATACAAGCCGTCAGAGTGCAAATGAGCTTATGACAGCCGACGGATATATTGATCTTCTTATTCCGCGAGGCGGCGCAGGTCTTATTAATGCCTGTGTTAAAAATGCAACGGTGCCGTGTATTCAGACCGGTACAGGAATTTGTCATATATATGTTGATGAGACAGCCGATGTTGATATGGCTCTTTCGATTATCGAAAACGCAAAAACAAGCAGACCGTCTGTTTGCAATGCTGAAGAGGTGCTTCTTGTAAATAAGAACATTGCATCAGAATTTCTTCCTAAGCTCAAAAAGCTTTTGGTAGATGACAGAAAGCTGAACCCCGTAGAATTACGCCTTCACGAATCTGCGCAGGGAATAATTGACGGAACACCTGCTAATGAGAACGATTTTGATACTGAGTTTCTTGATTATATTCTTGCCGTTAAGGTTGTTGATGATGTTAACGAAGCTGTTGCTCATATTTCTGAGCATTCAACGCATCACAGTGAAGCAATTATTACTTCAAGTCAGGAAGCTGCAGAAATTTTTACGCGTGATGTTGACAGCTCATCGGTATATGTAAATGTCAGCACTCGCTTTACAGATGGTGGCGAGTTCGGACTTGGTTGCGAGATGGGAATTTCAACGCAGAAGTTGCACGCAAGAGGTCCTATGGGTTTGCGTGAATTAACAACTTATAAGTATATCATCCGTGGTAACGGTCAGATCAGATAAGGCGGTGTTATGATGAGCAAAGTATTTGGATTTATTGGTTGCGGAAATATGGGCGGCGCCCTTGCAAAAGCTGTTTCACAAGCAGGTTATAAAGATGATATTCTTCTTGCAGACATAAATAAAGAAAGAGCAGTAAGTCTTGCGGCTGAAATTTCTGCTGAGCCTTCGAACGCTGAAGAAATATCTAAAAGCTGTAAGTTTATTTTTATCGGCGTTAAGCCGCAGGTGATTTCTGAATGTTTCGATGAAATTAAAGATGCCTTAAAAAGCAGAAAAGACAAACCTATTATTGTGTCTATGGCGGCAGGAGTGGCTGTAAGCCGAATCAAAGAGCTTTCGGGGATTGATTCTGTCATCAGAATAATGCCTAATATGCCTGTAGCTGTTGGTTCAGGTGTGGTTCTTGCGACCGCAGAAGGTGTTTGTAATGACGATAAGGCATATTTTTCTCAATCAATGAGTAAAGCCGGTGTTTTTGATTGGCTTGAAGAAAAGTATATTGATGCAGCGAGTGCTCTTTCGGGATGCGGACCTGCGTTTGCTTATATGTTTGCTCAGGCTCTGGCAGACGGAGCTGTTGCCTGTGGTTTGCCTAGAGATAAAGCTATTCTCTATTCTGCGGGAACACTTTTGGGCTCAGCAAAAATGATACTTGAATCAGGTAAACACCCGGAAAAACTTAAAGATGATGTTTGCAGTCCGGGTGGTTCGACGATTATGGGTGTCAAGGCGCTCGAAGATGAAGGAATGCGCTCAGCAGCAATCAATGCAGTTATTTCAGCGTATAGAAGAACTAAGGAACTCGGGTGAGTGTTAATACGCGCAATTAAAACAGTTTTTTCTTCTTGAAGATATAGATGCAGATTCCTACGGTGAAAATGCTCAGGAATATAACGAAAATATATCCGTATTTCCATGAGAGTTCAGGCATATACCTGAAATTCATACCGTACCATCCTGCAATCAGTGTCAGTGGGGAAAATATTGCAGTTATAACAGTAAAAAGTTTCATAGTGTTGTTAAGCTTCATATCAAGACTTGTCTGGTGGATTTCGCGCAGTTGAATTATATTTTCGCGAAGTAAATTTACATCCGAGACAAGTCTTTCTGATTTTTTTATAAAGTTTCTGAAATAGGATAGGTTTTGATTGCTGAAAATTTTCGTTTCATTTTCATAGAGCGATTCGCCGATGTCGATAAGTTGCTCGTAATAATTACGGAGCTTGAGAAGCTTTCTTTTGTATCTCAACAGCTCTTCGTTAAAATTTTTATATTGATTCTCCTGTATAATTCTGTCCTCAATGTGGCTAATTTCAACTTCTATATTTTCCAATCCTTTATTATCAGAAGATATCAGACTGTCTATAAAAAAGAAAATAAATCTTTCGGGAATATATTTTTCATAGCTGATGCGTTTAACCGCTTCTGAAAATCTTTTATAAATAGTATGATTCAAGTCTGTTATTTCAATAAAAAGGATGAGATTTTGTTTTATATAAAAAGAAAGTCGATTTTCTGATGTGTTGTTTATATCGGGTTCGATGATTATCAATGTGCCATAGCAATAATCTTTATAGTTTAGTATCTCAGAACGAAGATTTCTGTCTTCCTTGCAGAAAACAGTGTATGCTTTTTCGTCAATGCCGAGTTCATTGTGAAATTTTTTGAATTCTGCCTCTGAAACATAAGCAACTATATTATTTTTTGGGGAAATATCAGAAAAATCTATTTCTTTAACCGTATCAGAAAATTCTAAAATCATAGCTTTCACCAAGAAAAAAGACTAAACAGAATATCTGCTTAGTCTTTTGATATCGTTATTTATTATTTCTTGATTTTGTAATTTTATTCACTGCAACAGCGGCAGTTGTAAGGGCTGCGGCGGTGCCCAGGACGGTACCGGCAACTTTAAGCTTGGCATCCTGTCTGTCTGTGACGCGCTCCATATAAGGACTGAGGCTCTTAGATTTAAGACCGAACTGTTTGAAGTGGTACATTCTTGTGTTGATATTCTGAAGGTCGTTTTCGTCAAGCGTAATAAGTCTGACACCCGAGCGGCAGCCGTCGGTGTACGGACGGAAACCTGCTGTTTTGCTTTGCGCAAGCATTATTCCATCAACATATCCTGCAAAATCATTCATATGGTCGTGACCGAAAAAGGCACCGATAACATCGCCGATTTCTTTCCAAGCGGCAAACTGTCCGCTGTTGACACATGGTGTGCACGGTCCCTCTCCGAGATAACCCTCAACTGTATCCTTAAGAACATAGTTTTTGTCCGCCCATTTCAAATGACCGGGAACAGAATCGAGTTTTTCGTGGATTTTCGCTTCCCTTAAAAGCTCATATTCTTCGGGTACGGGAATGTGCTGAAAAAGGAGAGCGGGGATAACATTGCCTGCGTTTTTCTCCTTTAAATCAAGAGCGGTTTTTTTGTACCATTCTATTTGGTCTTCATGAACCCAATCATAATATGAAAGCGATTGATCTTCCGCAAGATTGTTGCTGTCCATAAACCAAAGATTAAAAATATCTTCATCTGATTTTGAGGATTTAATAAGTAGATTATAATTGCCGTAGCCCGTTATAGAGTCGTCAGCATTGAACATATAGCAGTTGTCGTGCTCGTTATAAAGTCGGGTCTGATCCTTAAGGCTTACCGCACATTCGCGGTCATGGTTGCCATAAACAACAGCAAAAGGAATATCCCTGACCGAAACGGGGTAAACAATTCGACTGATGACTGAGCGCATCTGCATTTCATTGTCTGCAACGGCGTTGTCACCAAGATATACAACAAGGTCGGGCGTTAATTGTTCAACCGCCTTGGTGAGTAGAGCGTTCATATCATCCGCTTTGTTGGCGGCATTGTCAGAATACATATCATAGCTTTCGTGCAAGTCGCCGACAAGCATAATTTTGAATTTGCCGTTCTTAAATCTCAATGGTGTTCTGTTCATCGGAAATCCCTGCCTTTAAGTGTTTTCTATATTATACAGCTATGATATTTTTTTGTCAATTATTCACTCCTTGAAAAAAGAAAAACGGGCAGGTTTTCCTGCCCGCATTCGTCGGTTAATCAATAGTTTCAACTGTACCGACTTCAACATCGCTTCTGTCCCTGAAAAGCATTGAAATACACCAGACACCGGCAAGAGAAACGAGAGTGTAGATAATTCTGCTCACGATTGCATCCTGACCGCCGCCAATCCAGCTTACAATGTCAAATTGGAAAAGACCGATTGAGCCCCAGTTTAAAGCGCCGACGATGACCAAAATCAACGCGATTTTGTCTAACATAAAATCATCTCCTGAACTATGCTCACTAATAGTTTCGTCCATATCATAGTTTTTATACATGAAATAAACAGTTTATAATATTTACCAAAACTGTTGAAAAATATTAGTTTTTGTTATATCATAAATAGTAAGATTTTTTAGGAAGTGTTTCTATGGTTTTTAAAAATATTGTTGATATGCATATGCATACAAAAAACTCCTTTGACGGTAATTATCCGATAGAAGATATGTGTGACGCTGCGGTTGAAAAAGGAATTATGGTTATAGCATTTACCGATCATGTTGAAATGGATTATTTCAGAGAAAAAGGCTTTGATAAGGACGCTGAGAATTCATATAATGATATTATCAGAGCAAAGGAAATCTATAAGGATAAGATTGAAGTTTGTGCGGGTGTTGAGCTTGGCGAACCAACTTACGATATCAAGGAAGCTGAGCTTTTGATTAACTCGCACGATTATGACTTTGTTATAGGTTCTATACATAATCTCAGAAAAACAGATGATTTCTGCGAGCTTAAATATGAAGGCTTGGATGTGGAAGCTTTGCTTGATAAGTATTTTTATGAGCTAAAACTGCTTGCAGATTGGGCAAAGTTCGATACTTTTGCTCATCTTACATATCCTTTAAGATACATTGTAGGAGAAAATAAAATTCCCGTAAATATGCAGAAATATCAGAAGGATATCGACGAAATACTTTCAATTCTCATATCAAAGGATAAAGCGCTTGAAATCAACACATCCGGTCTTCGCCAGCCTATTGGTATAACAATGCCTGATGAAAGTATCGTCAGACGCTTCAAAGAGCTTGGCGGTAAGATGATAACTGTCGGTTCCGATTCTCATTTTACTCAGCATGTAGGCGCAGGAATTCAAGAAGGTTTGGCAATTGCCAAGAATGCCGGTTTTGACTGCGTGTATATTTTCAGAAAGCGCCAGCCTGTTGAAATTGAAATAATATAACCGATGAGGTGATTAAGTGGAGCTTTACGATGCATTTACAGAAGGAATAGAACCCGGAGGACTCAGAAATCGTAATGAAATTAAGACATTGATATGTTATCTTGTTTCTCATCTCGATACGCCGATAACAAAAGGGCAGCTTAATGATATTATCTGCGAAGAGGGTCTTGCTAATTATTTTGAATTGAACCAAGCCCTCAGCGAAGTGATTGATAACGGCAATATTTCAATAAAAAAAGGCGATGACCCTGAGCTTTATATAACGGAAATCGGTAAACAGAATACACAAACTCTTGAGAAAGACCTTCCTTATACGGTTCGTGAAACCGCGCTTAATGCGGCGGTAAGATTGCAGACCAGGCTTCGTCGTGAACGAGAGCACAAAATAGAAATTATACGCCTTGAAAAAGGCTGTGATATAACGATGTCTGTACTTGACGGTGAGGATGTGTTGATGTCTGTTACAATATTTGTTGCTGATTATGAGCAGGCTCTCGCGGTAAAGGAAAAGTTCCTTTCTGATCCCGTTAATGTATACTCTAATATTGTTGCCCTTCTTATGGCATAAAAACAACGGCAAGGATTTCCTTGCCGTTAATTTTATCTGATATTGAAAAGTCTGAAAGCGTTTTCATTGGCTTTATCGATTAATTGCTGAGTGTCAGTGTTTCTGACCTCGGCAATTTTTTCTGCAGTAAAAGCTATCATATCGGATGTGCAACGCTTACCACGGTTAGGAACAGGCGCCATATACGGACAATCTGTTTCAAGCAGTAAGCGGTCATCAGGCAGATATTTTGCAACATCAAGCGGTTTGCGGGCATTTTTGAATGTTACTGCGCCGCCCAGACCGATATACATACCGAGTTTTATGATTTCTTTTGCTATTTCAACACTTCCGGAGAAACAATGAAGGACTCCTTTGGGTCTGTATTTTTTCAGAAGATTAAGAGTATCCTCATGAGCTTCACGGTCGTGGACGATAACGGGTAAATCTGCTTCAAGCGCAAATCTTAACTGCTTTTCGAAGAAAATGAGCTGTTTTTCCTTGGGGACAAAATCATAGTGATAATCTAAGCCAATTTCTCCCACGGCAACGCACTTTTTAAATGAGCTTAGTTCTATAATTTTTTTAAGCTCTGAATCGCTTTCATCGTTGATTTCACTCGGATGAATGCCAAGAGCGCAGTAGAAGTAGTTGAAACTGTTACAGATATCAATACTTTTTTTGCACGACTTAAGATCGCAGCCGCAGTTTATTACATACTCAACGCCATTTTCGGGGAGCTTTTCTAAAAGTTCATCCCGATCCTCGTCAAATTTTAAATCGTCATAATGAGCGTGTGTATCAAAAATATGCGTATACATTATCTTATCCTTGCTCCTGCGGGCATACCATCAACGAAAATAACCTTAACATCATCTTCCGAACAATCAGCGGCAAGAATCATACCGCAGCTTTCAACTCCGCAGAGAACGGCAGGCTTGAGATTTGCAACGAGGATAACCTTCTTTCCGATAAGATCTTCGGGTTTGTACCATTTTGCAATTCCACTTGCAACTGTTCTTGGTGTATCGGTGCCATCGTCAAGAGTGAGCTTAAGAAGTTTCTTTGCTTTTTTTACTGGTTCGCAGTCCTTGATTTCTGCAACCCTGAGTTCAACCTTTGCGAAGTCCTCAATTCCGATCTGCGCAAGACCGATGATTTCAGGTCTATCTTCCTTCTTTTCAGGTTCTTCCTGAGCCTTTCTCTTGGCTTCGATTTTTTCAAACATTTCGTTTGCATCTATTCTGCCGAAGAGAGGAGTTGCTGTGCCTACCTTTGTGCCAACCTTAAGTCCGCCGAAAGCTTCAAGGCTGTCATAAGATGTAACATCTGTATTGAGCTGATCGAAAATTTTCTGCGCAGTTTCAGGCATAAACGGTGAGAGGAGAACAGCCGTAAAACGGATGCCTTCAAGAAGATTGTAAAGGACTGTACCTAGCCTTGCTTTCTTCTCCTCGTCCTTAGCGAGAGCCCAGGGCATAGTCTCGTCAATATACTTGTTGCAACGCTTTGCGAGAGCGAAGATAGCTTCAAGAGTATCGCTTACACGATATTCACTGAAGAGCTTATCAACCTTTGAAACGGTTTCAACTGCAAGTGACTTGAGTTCGTTGTCAACATCTTCGTTGATATTACCCGGCATTACTTCGCCGCCAAAGTATTTGTTTGTCATTGCAACGGTTCGGTTAACAAGATTGCCGAGAGTATTTGCGAGGTCTGAGTTGTATCTCTCGATTATTGTTTCATAAGTGATAGAGCCGTCTGAAGTATAAGGCATCTCAGAGAGAAGATAGTATCTTACCGCATCAACGCCGAAAAGCTCGACAAGGTCATCAGCATAGATAACATTGCCTCTTGATTTTGACATCTTATCCGTACCGAAGAGGAGCCAGGGATGACCGAATACCTGCTTCGGGAGAGGCTCACCGAGAGCCATAAGCATAATAGGCCAATAGATAGTATGGAAACGAACGATATCTTTACCGATAATATGGACATCAGCAGGCCAGTATTTTTTATACATATCGCTTGAACCGTCGGGATCATAGCCGATACCTGTGATATAGTTTGTAAGAGCATCGATCCATACATAAACAACATGACCGGGGTCAAAGTCGACCGGAATACCCCACTTGAAGGATGTACGAGAAACGCATAAATCCTGAAGGCCGGGCTTAATAAAGTTGTTGAGCATCTCCTTTTTGCGGCTTTCGGGATAGATGAAGTTTTCGTTGCTTTCGATATAATCTTCAAGCTGTTTCTGATATTTTGAGAGCTTAAGGAAATATGCCTCTTCACGTGCAGGTTTAACATCACGGCCGCAGTCGGGACATTTGCCGTCAACGAGCTGTGATTCTGTCCAGAAGGATTCGCAAGGAGTGCAGTACATTCCTTCATACTCACTCTTGTAAATATCGCCTTGCTCATAAAGCTTTTTAAAAATCTTCTGAACAACTTTTTCGTGGTAGTCGTCGGTTGTTCTGATGAATTTATCGTATGTTGTGTTAAGAAGGTCACAGATATCCTTGATTTCGCCGGCAATCTTATCAACATGCTCCTTAGGTGTGATACCGGCTTCTTTAGCGATTTCTTCAATTTTCTGACCGTGCTCATCAGTTCCTGTTTGGAAGAAGACATCATAGCCCTGCATACGCTTATAGCGAGCGAGAGCATCAGTCATAACGATTTCATATGAGTTGCCGATATGCGGTTTGCGCGATGTATAAGCAATCGCAGTAGTTATATAGTATTTTCCTTTATTCATGGAAATCCCTCCTGAATTTACATATAGAATTATTATAACATTTTTAGAAGATTTATCAAGTGTTAAACTATATTTCTTGACCGTATTTCGTAATTGTGTTAGTATTTTTGTGAAAAGGATGTGATTTTATGGAAAAACCGACACCTATAGTTGAAATGGAACTTTATATTGTTAGGCATGGTCAATCATGCACGAATATCAAGGGAGGCTACGCTATCCCTGATGAAGAGCTGACTCGCGACCAATGGGTTAATCCACCTTTAACTGATCTGGGTATACATCAGGCAAAACAGCTTGGTGAATATTATAAAGATGAGAAATTCGATGCAGTTTATGCCAGCCCATTAAGAAGGGCAACCATGACAGCTTATTGCGCAATTATGCAGAATGAATGCTCTGAAAAGCGTATATATACCTTGCCTTGGCTCATTGAATGTGGAATCGATGAAGATTATTCTGCAGTTACCTTCGAAGAATTGAATGACGAATTTAACGGTATTATTCAAGCTCCTGACGATATTGATATCAGCGGAAATTTGGTTAACGGAGACGGTCAGAACGATGCTTCTCACCGTGAACGGGCAGGGAAGATAATTGCATACCTGAGAAAGCACTATCATAATGGCGAAAAGATTATGTGCGTTGCTCACGCTGCATTCAACACTGATTTGTTTCTCCACGCTATAAAAGCTGAAGATACGCGTCTTTTTGATCCTGCTTTTTCAAACACAAGTGTGAGTATTATAAAGTTTTATAAGGAAGGAACAGGACCCTACGGATACGATATTGAACTTGTGTGTTCAAACAGTACAGCTCATCTCGCAAAAGATAAACGCTCGGTTTAGCCGAGCGTTTCAGCTTGTCGAAAAAGTAATTTTCAACAAGCTGGGAGACTGCCGAGAAATCTGCAGAATGACATTTTTGAGCCCCGAAGATGTACAAAGGTACTTCGAGAGGGTGAAAAAATGGCAAATATATGAAAAAGTGGGTGATATTCGATGTATCGCCCACTTTTAATGCCATTTTTTTATATTTTTGCAACTTTTTTATATCGATAATATCCGCATATATGTTTATGCGGGTTTATCGACAGTCTGAAACGCTCGCTTTAGCCGAGCGTTTTACTATTTTCGCTTGTACTCACACCATCTGAATTTGTATCCGTTACATTCTTTTTCGCCTGAATCATCCGAAAGAATCCATTCTGAATCATCAAGCCTCGGAAATTTTTTGTCTGCTTCGGGTGCAACTGTATCAATATGAGTAATGATTGCTGTGTCGCATAACGGGAGAAGAGCCGTATAAATTGATTCTCCGCCGATAACATAGATGTCATCACTGTTATATTGAGAAAGAACATCTTTGAGTTCACCAATGTCTGATACGAATGTGGCACCTTCAACTTCCAAATCTTTGTTTCTTGAAAGAACGATATTTATTCTGTTTTTCAAAGGTTTTGAGTTTGGAAAGGATTCAAGAGTTTTTCTTCCCATAACAACAACCTTTTCGATTGTTTTTGAGCGGAAGAACTTAAGGTCGTCCGGAATATAAAAGAGTAAATCTCCTTTATTACCTATGTTCCATTCGTTATCAACTGCAACAATTATTTTCATACATCCACCTCAGACAGCAATAGGAATATTTTTAATCTGCTCGTGCGTCTCGTAGTTATCGAGTCTTACATCATCAACCGTGAAATCATAGAAATCCTTGATTTCAGGATTAATCCAGAAAGTGGGTGCGGGGAGCGGTTCACGCTTTATAAGCTCCTGTATAACCGGGATATGTCTGTCATAGATATGAGCATCAGCAATAACATGGACAAATTCACCGATTTCCATATCGCATACCTGAGCAAACATATGAAGAAGAACGCAGTATTGAACTACATTCCAATTGTTTGCGGCAAGAACATCCTGACTTCTCTGATTGAGAATACCATTAAGAACAAGCTTGCCGTTCTCGCCCTGAGTTACATTGAAGGTCATACTGTATGCACAAGGATACAGACCCATCTCGCTGAGATCATGATGATTGTAAATATTGGTCATAATACGACGGCTGAACGGGTTGTTTTTCAGGTCATAAAGAACTCTGTCAACCTGATCAAACATTCCTTCTTTATATTGGTGTTTTACACCGAGCTGATATCCGTATGCTTTTCCAATGCTACCATTTTCATCTGCCCACGAGTCCCAAATGTGAGAATGAAGATCGTTGATGTTATTCGATTTTTTTTGCCATATCCAAAGAATTTCATCAACGCAGGATTTAAAAGCAGTTCTTCTCAGAGTAAGTGCGGGAAATTCCTTTTTAAGATCATATCTGTTGACGACACAAAAAAGCTTCTGGGTATAAGCAGGTGTACCATCTTCCCAAACGGGACGAACCTTTTCTCCTTTTGTGTCTGTTCCGTTTTCAAGAATGTTTTTACACATATCAATAAATAATTTATCTGCGTAGCTCATATTTTTATTCTCCTTTGATTTTTATTAAACATATTTCAGGTCTGCAACCGAATCTCAGGGGAAGTGGGTAGTGACCGACCCCGGAGGTAACATACAGACTTGTGTTTTCGTACTCGTATAGTCCTTTATCGGTGATTTCACCGCTGTAGGTGATTTTGGGTAAGATATACCCGTTATAATAAATTCCACCGAGAAACGGAAGTCGAACCATTCCTCCGTGGGTGTCACCGCTGAAAATATAATCGAAGCCGAAGTCACCATAGTGTTTCATTGAAGGAATGTGTGAAAGCAAGATATTCGTTCGGTCATTCAGGGGCGGATCAAACTCTCTGCTGAGGTCGAATGTACTGCTGAAATAAGCATTGTTTATTCCGTAAATGCGCAGTTTGTTTCCCTTGATTTCGATGTCACGAAATTCATAGTCAAGAAGATATATGTTTTCAAGCTTTCTGATTGCGTCCTTGTATTCGTCATCGTAATCGTGGTCGCCGACGACTGTATACACATCAGCGATTTTCGCAAGCTCTTGCATAAAATCGCAAACATCAGCAATCTTTTGAGTTTGACCCTTCGAATACATATCGCCGAGGACAAATATTACATCAGGTTCAGTTTTACCGATTGCTTTTACTATTTTTCGGCAGTTTGTATAAAAGGATAAGTGAAGGTCTGAAACAAGTGCAATTTTAATTTCACCCGAAATTTTAGCGGAAGAAACCGCAGTTTCAACTGTTTTTATTGTGAAGTTGTTGAAAATCCAGACGGCTATAAGTAGTGGAAGGACAATAAGATAAATTCTTTTTATAAGTTTTCGTTTCTTCTTCAAATCATCACATCCGTCAACATTTATTGCAATTATATATCAAAATAAAAGAAAAAACAACTGTTATTATTTCAATATAATGTCAATAAGCAATAAAGATATACATGCGGGCGTTGAGAAAACTGAAACAAAAGCTATTGTGTACCAATTCAAAGCGATTGTAACCCCGGTCAGGAGACCTATAACATTAACAGCCAACAAAGACATTATGCCTTGAAAACAGCTTGAAATAACATTTTTAATTATATGCTTGCTTTTAATAACCGCTGTTAAAACTGCAACGGTGCCTATGAGCAAGATGCTCAAATAAAAAATTCTCATATGTTTGTACCGCCGATAAAATTAGTGTTGTAAATTTTTCCCAGCTTGGCTTCTTTGATCAGATAACTGTAATGAGTTTCCAATTCCTTCATTCTGTAAATCAATGATTCTGTTTCGTAAGGGTCAGTCACTTCGTTGAAAAGCTTATAAACATTGTTGAGCTCAAAAATAACTCTTGATGCTTCGTTAGTCAAAACCTTGTCGTATGTTTTAGTTTTTTTGTAATCAGCAAACAAATCAATTATCATTCTGTAAACCTCCGTCAGCTTTGATAAATTAATATTGCTAAAATCAGCAAATTATGATAGTATTATTTAGGTTCAGGAGGTGACGGAAATGTATGATATAGCTGTTGTTGGTGCCGGTGCGTCGGGCATCGTTGCGGCAATCACGGCAAAAAGAGCGTATAGCAAGCTTTCGGTTTTATTGATAGATGCTCTGCCTAAAATAGGAAAGAAAATACTTGCGACGGGTAACGGCAGATGCAATATAACAAATCTTAAGGCTGACGGGAAAAGCTATAACACGAAAGCTGTTTCGTCAGTAATACAAACCGTTTCACCTGAAAAGGTGATTGAGTTTTTCTCTTCAATCGGCCTTGAATGCATTGCTGACAATGAATCAAGAATTTATCCTATGAGTAATACTGCTGCGAGCGTTCTTGATTGTTTGCGTTTTGAAATCGAGCGTCTTGGTATTGAAGTTTTGAACGATACAAAAGTAACATCTGTCAATAAAAGAAACGACTGCTTCGTTATTAATGATAATATAGAATGCCGAAAGGTTATTGTTACTACCGGCGGTAAAGCGGCTCCTTCTCAAGGCTCTGACGGAAGTGGCTACGCGCTTTTAAAAGCTTTTGGACACAGTGTTACGCATCTTTACCCGGGTCTTGTTCAACTTACAGTCAAGGAGAATCTTAAGTTTCTTAAAGGGGTCAAAGTGAAGGCGTCGGTCTGTTTAAAAAGTACAAGCGGAAAAGTTTTGGATAAATCCGTAGGGGAAGTGTTGTTTGCTGATTATGGACTTTCAGGGATAGCTGTAATGGATATTAGCCGCAGTGTTAAAGACAAAAACTGTATCTGTGTTCTCGACATTCTTCCTGATTTGAGTAAAGAGTCCGTGATTGATTTTATTTTAAAAGCAAAAGAGAGAAATCCGTCGCTCTTGTTTGAAGATGCGTTGTGCGGAATTTTACCCCGGAAAGTCGGCTATCTGATTATAAAAAATTCAGGCTTCAATCAAGACATAAGAATGAATGCGCTGAAACATAACGACATAGTTAGATTTGTTGAAAATATGAAAAACTGTAGTTTTACGGTTAAGGGAACAAAAGGTTTTGAAAATGCGCAGATTACAATCGGCGGGGTTGATTTCAGTGAATTTAACCAAAAGACACTAGAATCCAACAAGGTTAACGGACTTTATTGTGCGGGAGAGATTCTTGATGTTGATGCCGTGTGCGGTGGCTTTAATTTGCAGTGGGCTTGGTCAAGTGGTATAGTTGCAGGAACTTATTCGGCGCTTGAGCTTATAAGATAAGTGAAGATCCGGTAAAGATGATGAGTAATCATTTTTACCGGATCTAAAATTTTTTATTCAATATCCTTTAATGCGTCTATTTCAGATTTATCAACAGTGATTCGTTTATCCTTGATAAGCTTTATATCTTTTCTGTGATAAATTGCAGGTGCAGCTTCGGGATATCTGTCAAGGCATATTTTAAGCATTCCTTTGAGAAGATTAACCTCAACGACGGTTCCTTTTCCTTGCGGAGTTTCAACAATTGCACCAACCTTCGGAGTAACACGAAGAAGGTGTTCGTATGCGTTCTGCTCATATTTGAGACAGCACATGAGTCTTCCGCAGGTGCCGCTGATTTTTGTCGGATTAAGAGAAAGACCTTGTTCCTTTGCCATCTTGATTGAAACGGGCTGGAAATCGCCGAGAAAGCTGTTGCAACAGAACGGTCGGCCGCATATGCCGAGTCCGCCTTTCATTTTTGATTCATCACGAACACCGATTTGGCGAAGCTCGATTCTTACTCTGAAGACGCTTGCAAGGTCTTTGACGAGTTCGCGGAAGTCCACTCGTCCGTCAGAGGTGAAATAAAACAGAACTTTACTGCCGTCAAAAGTATATTCAACATCTACGAGTTTCATATCGAGCTTGTGGTTTTCAATTTTTTTCAGGCAGATTTCAAAAGCTTCCTTTTCCTTTTTCTTGTTGTTTTCAACAATGACAAGGTCCTCGGGTGTAGCGACACGGATTATTGGCTTTAAAGGTTTAATAATTTCTTCGTCGTCTATTGTTCTGTTTTCCATAGCAACCTCGCCGCATTCAATACCTCTTACGGTTTCAACAATGGCGAAATCACCTTTTTTAAATTCAATATCAAGTGGGTCAAAATAATAAATTTTTCCAACTTCCTTGAAACGTATTCCTACTACTTTTGACATAGAAGGTACCTCCGGTAATATCTTATCCGCCGTACGCGGTGTTTCTCAGGACACTGCAGAAGCGGGTTGTAAGCAGATTTTTATTTGCGTTTTTGTTCAGACAATCAAAAAGATGTTCGGTGTTATCAACTAGGTTGATAAGCGTTTTAAGCGAAAGCTTTGAAGCCAGAAGCTTTGCGGTGTCCTCGTGACGGCTGAGCGTAAGTTTACTTCCGGTACTGACGGCAACGGCATCTCGGAAGATAAGTTGCAGGGATGTGAGCGTTAACGGAAATAAGTCTTTGTCTTTTTCAAATGCGGATGTAAGTTGCATAAAGTGAAGCTCAGTGACTTCGGCTAAAGCACAAGCGAGCTCATTAGCAAGTTCATCTGCTTTAAGAGCATATTCATTTGTGAGAGTATAATCACCGGCGCCAAGATTGAACGGTGTAACGCGCGACATTATTGTTTCAAGAAGAGCTGCCCTTGATTCGCATAACAGAATAAATCTTGTATGAGCGGGGGGTTCTTCCAAGGTCTTAAGGAATGCATTCTGCGCCGAGACATTCATCTTGTCAACATTCTTTAAAATATATACTTTACATACAGCTTCGTTTGGAAGAATATGTGAATCAGCTCTTATTTCTCTGACAATATCAACCTTGAATGTTTTTTCTTTTTTTTCCACAGGGTCAAAAATAATAACATCAGGGTGCGAACCGTTTTTTAACTTCATACAGTTTTTACAAATACCGCAAGGAAGAGTATCCGTGCAGATGAATGATGAGGCGATATACAAAGCCAATTCGTCACGGTCTGCCGGACTTCCTGAATGAAGCAAGATTGCGTGCGGAAGTCTTTTGTTTTTTATGAGTTCCGTGACCATATCTAAAACTTTATTGTTCATATCAGAGTAACGCTCCGTCACATTTTATAAAACTGTTCGACATCAAGAACGAAGACCGTTGCTCCTCCGACAGTTATTTTAACGGGGATAGTAGGAATCATTCCGCTGCCGAAGGAAGGTGTTACTGAAGTGATTTCTTCTCTCTTTTTGCAGTTTGTGCGAAGAATATCGAGAAGGAAATCGACCTTATCATCTTCAACGCCCATCAGAAGCGTGAGGTTACCTGCACGAAGGAAACCTCCTGTTGTTGAAAGCTTTGTAGCGTAAAAGCCTTCTTTCGTTATTTCACTGAGAACATTCTGAGAATCATCACTGTTAATGATTGCAATAATCAGTTTCATAGTTTTTTCCCTTCTTTGTTTAATATTGAAAGATTTCGTTTTATTACTTTTTCTCCACGCCAGAAATATGCTCTGTCGGAAATGTCAGAACCAATCCTGGCTTTGAATTCGGCTCCTTTTGCAAAAGACTCAATCGGTAAAACGCTGACGCTTGCGTTCATCGGGCAGACATTCTGGCAGATATCGCATCCCCATGCGCAACCGCTTTGCCTGATAAGCTCTTCTTGCTCAGCAGTAAGATTTCCTTTTTTTTGCGTAATGAATGAGAGGCATTTTTCAGAATCAATTCCGTTTTTGCCGATTGCATGTGTCGGACAAGCAGAAACGCATTTACCGCAGTTTATGCAAACTGTTTCGTGTACATCAGGGTAATCAAGTACCATTGTTGTTACAATTTCACCTATGAAAACCCAAGAACCGAAAACTTTGTTTATAAAAAGTCCGTTAAGACCTTTGACTCCCAAACCTGCATCAATCGCAGCTCTGACTTCAGGTATAGGTGAATTGTCGGTAAATACAACAAATTCTTCATCAGGATACGCTTCAGACAATTTGTCAGAAGCACTGAGCAGGAGATTGGTAATTATATCGTGATAATCCGGTACAACGGCGTACTTAGAAATATCAGAACCTTCATAGGCATCATCTCCAAGGAAATACGGAAAAAGCAGGACTATTATGCTTTTTGCATTTTCGGGTATCCTGTTTTTTGCTCTGCAATCTATGAGGGATTCGCTCAGCTTTTCGAAGGAACAGAAACCGAAGACGGGGGAAACTTCTGATAGAATTTTGTTAATCATAGCAACTCCTCTTATGCAATCAACTGCACAGCAGCAATAATTACCGGCATTGTTACAACGGAGATAAAGCTGACTATTGCAACAATTTGAGCTGCAAGACTTGTGTCTTTTTCATATTTCGCCGCAAACATAACGGTGTTGTTTGCGGTCGGCGCACAGGATGAGATAGTGAGAGCTGTCAGCAGAGTTCCAGAAAGACCGAAGAGATAATAAATACTTACCATAACGGCAGGGAGAACTATCAGCTTCATAAAAGTGACTAGTAAAATCTTTTTGTGTCTGAATATATCGTTTAACTTTGTATGAGCGAGAAAAGTTCCGAAAATCAGCATTGCAACAGGTGTTTGCATCGACGAGATGTATCTGATTGGTGCATCAATAATCTCGGGGAGATTTACCTTCATAAGGAAGAGCGGAAGACCTATAAGAACTGAAATAACGCCGGGATTCAGAATCAGTTTTTTCTTATCAAACTTACCGCCTTCACTGTTCATAATATATACGCCGTGAGTAAAAGAAACAACATTGAAAGCCATTACAACTGCCGAACAGTAGAAAACGCCTTCACTGCCTAATATAGCTTCAGTAAGCGGCAGGGTCATATATCCGACATTACCGTAAATCGAGCTGTATTTGAAAAGGATATTGTGCTCTCGGTTGCCCTTGCGAAACAAAGGAATATTAAGCACTATTGCAACGAAGTGCATAAGGAAACCACAGCCTACAGCGATAAACAGACTTATTCCGGTTTCTTTTGTGAATTCCTGTTTAAGAAAGGATTCGATGATTACGCAGGGCGTGATAATGTAAAAAAGCAAATCGGTGCAGGCTTTTGCAGTCTTTTCGCTGAACAGACCGATTTTATCGCAAATTACGCCGATAAAAACAATGATATATAGGATGCCGACTTGCTGTGCGGCAATTTGTACGTTTTGAAAAAACATAATCGGCTCCTTGTGAAAATTTATTCGCTGATTCTTCTAGGCTCGGCTTTGGTAGCGGAAACGCATATATATATCGCATACACAGCGAAAGTGAGGTCGCTGATTCGTAAAGAATGCAAGGGATTTATCATATCAGAGTTTCCTGTAACAACAAGGATTAACCTGGGAACAAAGCAGACAAGAGCGAGTACAGCGGCAGGAAGACCGTAAGCATAAATCTTCCAGAAGATGCTGTCTGCATCAATTTTAGATCTTATCTGAGCGAGTGCAAGGAAGAATACCATTGCCATAACGATTGAGAAAAGCTCGATAAAGAGATCGGAAACATTAATGAAAGCTATTGTTCGCTTGAATCTGTAGAGCAAACGGAAAACGCACCAAACAACAGGGCTGAGTGCAAGTATCTTGAATTTTGGTTTGCCGTCATTATCGTTTATTGACGAAAGCCCCGAAAGAACAAAATAGAAAGCTGAAATTGCTGCAAAAACAGCTTCGATAAGCGTAAGTGTGCCTCCCTGAGATGAGATGTATTCAAAAAGAAACTCTCGGCTGATGTTTATCGGAGCTTTATCTGCAAGATCGCTGAATTCGGCGATAAGGCTGACACAGTCAATCGCGGTACCTAGAGCCATTAATAGTGAAACAGCAAGGAAAGCTTTGGAGTTTTTGCCGATTGCGACCGGCTGTAGCGATTTGTGATTAATATAGGAAATTACAATGCAAATCAGCATTGCTAAGGCAATAATGCCGTAAAGAACGAATATTGAAAAGTCGGTTTCGTCAAAGAAGCCTGTTGTAGGGTTGATAAGCTTTAAATACTGGTAAACCCTGATGGGCACGGCAACAAGAAGAGCGGCCAAAGAGGCGATAAAAGGAATTGTAACAAGTGTACTGTTAGTTCTCTTAGAAGGTTTCATTTTATTTGTTTATCCTTTCTTCTGCAGGAATGTATTCCGGATCCAAAGTAAATTTGTCAATTCTGTCATCGATTTTGATGTACTTTCTTCTTGTTGATACGCTCTTGTATGCGGGACGGATAATTCTGCCGCCGGTCATAAGCTCTTCAAGGCGATGTGCGGACCAGCCTGCTATTCTTGCAGTTGTGAAAAGAGGTGTATAGATATCCTCAGGAATCTGCAACATCTCATAGATGAGGCCCGAGTACATGTCAACATTTGCACAGATAGGCTTTTTGTTGCCTTTAACTTTCAGGAACACTTCCGGTGTGAGGCGCTCAACCATATCGATAAGTGCAAATCTTTCTTCATAACCGTTTTTGAGAGCGAATTTTCTGGCTTCTTCTTTGAGGATAGTTGCACGCGGATCGGAAAGTGTATAAACAGCGTGACCCATACCGTAGATTAGGCCTGAACGGTCACCGGCTTCTTTATTGATAATTTTCTCAAGAAAGTCTGCTACTTGTCCTTCGTTGGCTGTATCTGAAACGCCTTCCTGAATAAACTTCATCATTTCTGAAACCTTGATGTTTGCACCGCCGTGCTTAGGTCCCTTGAGGGCGCCGATAGCTGCAGCGAAAGCGGCATATGTATCTGTACCGCTTGAGGTAAGAACTCTTGTTGCAAAGGTTGAATTGTTACCGCCGCCGTGTTCAGCGTGTACCATCAGACAAAGGTCAAGGAGTTTTGCCTCTTCGTCAGTGAAGGTTTTGTTAGAACGAATTGAATGAAGAACAGCTTCAGCCGTCGAATGGTTAGGCTTTGTCGGATGAATATACATGCTCTTTTTGTAGTAATGACGCCTCTTAACCTGGTAGGCATAAGACATAATTACGGGGACCTGCGCGATAATCTGGATAGACTGTCTGATGACATTTTCAATCGAGAGGTCATCGGGGTTTTCGTCATATGAATACAGAGCAAGAACGGAACGCGTTATCTTGTTCATAATATTCGGAGACGGAGCCTTCATAATCATATCTTCAATAAAATCTTCGGGGAGATTTCTGCACTCTGCAAGAATCTGGCTGAATTTCTGAAGCTGACGAGAAGTCGGGAGTGAACCGAAAATCAGAAGCCATGCAACTTCTTCAAAACCAAAACGGTTCTCTTCCTGACAATTTTTGACGATATCAACCATATCGACACCGCGGAAGAAAAGGTGACCCTCTTTAGGTACTTTTTCTCCGTCATCGATATAGTAACCGTCAACAGAACTGATTTTAGTCAGACCGGCCATAACGCCCGTACCATCAGCGTTGCGAAGTCCGCGTTTTACGCCAAAACGATTAAAGTCATCTATTTTGATTTTATTATGTTTACGGAGCTCCTCTACGAGAAACTCAACATTTTCATTTGTAATTGGTGTTAAATAAGAACCCATAATTTCACCGCCGGATAATATTTCAAAACATTATACAATATAAAGCATTGTAAAGTCAAGAAATTTGCTGATATTTTGTTTTGATAAAGGTGTAATTATTCAAAGCTTGTCTGCATAAAATTCTGTATAGCTTATCCGGGAGGTTCAGAAATGAGAAGAAATATAATTATCTGCGCTGTTCTTGCCGCTTCGATGATACTGTTGCCTGTTTTTATGCTTAAAGATAAAAAGGCCGTTTCAACAATGAAAAACGAGGATTTTGAATATGAAGAGCAGGGGAAAATCAGCGTTATGAAATCAATCAACGGCAAGGTGTTAACGGTTGATGAGCGTGAATATCTCATAGGTGCTCTTGCTGCCGAAATGGATTTATCCTATCATGAGGAAGCTTTGAAGGCACAGGTTGTTGCTTGCTATACATATTCGGTTTATGTAAGGGAAAATATCAGCTCGGATGACCTTAACGGTGCTCAGATCAGCGATGACCCACAAGTGCATCAGGGTTATATTACGCAGGAGGAGAGAAAGAAAAAATGGGGAGAAAAATTCGATGAATATGAGAAAAAAGCCGAAAAAGCAGTAGAAGCTGTATATGGTAAAGCGATATATTATGGGGGTAAACCGATATTAGCTGTTTATCATGATCTTAACAGCGGTAAGACTGAGAGCTCTGAAACGGTGTGGAAAAGAAAAGAACCGTATCTTGTTCAGGTTGAAAGTCCGGGTGACAGGCTTTCTTCAAAATACAGCAGTAAAACTGAGCTGTCGTATGATGATTTTGAAAAACTTATAAGTAAAATTGACGGTGTTGAGCTTAGTGATAATAAAGATAATTGGATAGGAAAGGTGGTGAAAACAGAAAGCGGATATGTAAAAAGCGTTGAAATTTGCGGTGACGCAATTTCTTCTGAGGATTTTCGCTCGGCACTTGGTTTGAAAAGCTGCTGCTTCAGTATATCAGAAGAAGATGATTTGATAATCATACGAACTCTTGGTAACGGTCATATGGTCGGTATGAGCCAATATGGAGCTGATTATATGGCAAGACAAGGTGCAGATTATATTGAAATATTAAAATTTTATTATTCTGATGTAGAAATTCGATGAATTTTTTCATAAAACTATTGCATTTTTTCGTTATTATGTTACAATAGTGATAAATTTGGGACAAGGAGGATGAACAAAATGGCTTTTAAAATTACAGACGATTGCATCTCTTGCGGTGCATGTGAAGCTGAGTGCCCGGTAGGTGCTATCGCTGAAGGTGACGGCAAGTATGAGATCGATGCTGATGCTTGCGTATCATGCGGTGCATGTGCTGACGCTTGCCCGGTAGCTGCTCCCGTTGAGGAATAATCATTATTAACGGCAGGGTGGATTCGTTCCACCCTGTTTTTCTTTTTGACATATTTGCAGTTTGGTTGTATAATAATTAGGTTGCATTATCGGAGGTGGTCAGGTGGTTGATTTTCGTAAAGAATATCTTGGTAACGGTGTAAGCGTAGTCGTTTCCGATGAACACGGATTCGGTACGGATGCGGTTTTACTTGCTGATTTTGTATCGCCAAAGCGAAAGGAAAATGCTTGTGACCTTGGAACCGGTTGCGGAATAATTCCGATGATCTGGTACAGAAACGGCCAGGCGAATAAAATTTTTGGAGTAGAACTTCAAAAGAAGGGCTATGAACAAGCGGTTGAATCTGCAAAAATCAGCAAAGCAGAAGAAAAGATTACTTTTCTTAATATTAATCTCAAGGATATTAAATCTGAATTTGGACACGCAACGATGGATGTTGTTTCAATGAATCCACCGTACAAAGCTGCTGACAGTGGTGTCAAAAGCGCTTCTCAGGCTGACCTGATTGCCAGACACGAAGTTGAATGTAATCTTTCAGATATAATGTCAGCGGCAGCGTATCTGCTTAATTTCGGCGGTCGGCTTTGTATGTGTAACCGACCTGAAAGACTCAGTGATACTATAGTTGCAATGAAAGAGTCAGGAATTGAACCGAAACGCCTTCGATTTGTCGTGAAAAGACCAGATACCCGTCCTTGGCTTTTTCTGATTGAAGGAAAAAAAGGAAGTAAACCGTACCTTAATGTTGAGCCGATGCTTGTTATGTATAACGATGACGGAGAACTCAGCGAAGAAGTTATAAAAATATACGGCGAATATAAGGAGAATGTGAAGTGAGCAAACTTTATGTTGTCGGAACACCGATCGGAAATCTTGGGGATTTCTCGCCAAGGGCAGTAGAAACACTCAGTAATTGTGATTTTATAGCTGCAGAAGATACTCGTGTTACGCTCAAACTTTTGAATCATTTTGGTATAAAAAAGAATATGGTGAGTTATTTTGAGCACAACCGAAGAGAGCGCGGCGAAATGATTGTTTCGCGTATTCTTTCGGGTGAGACCTGTGCTTTAGTGACAGATGCGGGAATGCCTGCGATTTCCGATCCCGGTGAGGATCTCGTTAAATTGTGCCATGAGAACGGAATAAAGGTTGAGTCTGTTCCGGGGCCGTGTGCGTTTACAACTGCACTTGCTCTTTCTGGTATGCCTTCGGGAAGGTTTACATTTGAGGGCTTTCTGAGTGTTAATAAACCCAGCCGAAGAGAGCATCTTGATTCATTGAAAAACGAAACAAGAACGATGCTTTTTTATGAAGCACCGCATAAACTCGGTGCTACCCTTAAAGACATGTACGCGACTTTTGGTGAGCGAGAGGTTGCCATAGTAAGGGAAATAACAAAAATTCACGAGCAGGTAATAAAAACGACGCTTTCTGCTGCTGTTGATGCTTACGGTGAGGGTGGTCTTAAGGGTGAGATAGTTCTGGTTATTCACGGTGCTGAACCGAAGAAAGTATTGGACATAATATCTTTTGATGATGCCGTAAAAATTGCCGAAGAAAGCATGAAAAACGGTCTTTCAGCAAGCGAGGCGGCTAAGCAAGCGGCTAAGGCTTCGGGATATAAAAAAGGTGAGATTTATAAAAGGTTGACGGGTGATTGATTATGGGATTTTTTAGCTATATAGCAAGCCATTGGTATGTTGGTCTGGCATTGGTTCTCCTTATTATTCTGACTGTTTTTGTATGGATAATGGCGTTGGTTTCGGGTCGAAAGAGAAGAGAAGAACGAGAGCGTATTATTGCGGAGCTGGAAAAAGAAAAGGCTCTCAGAAAAGAATTCAAAGTTGTTGACAATTCTACCTTTGCTGAGGATAAGGATGATTATCGACTTGTTATTGGAATGTGTGCTCATATACAGCAAAGAATTGAAAAAGAAGAGAATATGAACGATGCTTTTATGCAGCTTGCAGAAGTTGAAAGGTATGTTTATGCGTTAGGATATGTGTTTGAAGACAGCAGAAACGGTTTTTCGGGTTTTTTCAGATTGAACGGTGAACCGCTGGTTTCCGTTTCAGTTGAAGCTGTTGATCGTGTTATCGGCGGTGAGTTTTCCGAGCTTTTTCAGAGTGTGTATCGAATGTTTGATGACGACGATGAAGCTGTATCTGTTGATGAGGAATTTCTTCAGAAAGCTGATGAAAAATCGATTGAGCTCATAGCAAATGATGGTTCTGGAATTTTTGCCGCGGCTGCGGAATACATTCGTTCCAACAAGAATCATTTTATTAGTTGAATACAGTTGGAAGTGCTCCTTATACGGAGCACTTTTCTTTATTTTTTTTATTTTTAAACTAATTAATACTTTATTTTTACTACTTAATATGATATAATTATTTCGTGTTTAAAATGGACACTAATTGACAGATAAAGGGGCATTTAATATGGCACATTTTATTTTTTCTGCTTTTTGCGATGAGTCAGGAGAGGCTACGATAGGCGGTCAGATGGCAGCTTGCAAGGCAAACGGTATCACACATATGGAGCTCAGAGGTTTCGGTCCGGAGCTCAACATTAACAATCTCAGCGTTGAACAGGCAAAAGAGATGAAGGCTGAAATTGATAAGGAAGGAATGATTGTTTCTTCCATCGGTTCAGGCTATGGTAAAATAAATATTAAGGATGATTTTGAACCTCATTTTGAAGCTTTTAAAAATACAGTTGAAGTAGCAAAGGTTCTTGAAGCAAAATACATCCGTATGTTCAGCTTCTATTTTGATGAAGGCGACGACTACGGTGCATATAAGGACGAAGTTATCAGAAGGGTAAGGACTCTTGTTGATTATGCCGACGAGAACGGTCTTATCTGCTGTCACGAAAACGAAAAAGGAATCTACGGTGATACGGCTGAGCGTTGCCTTGATGTTCTTGAGGCTTGCGAAGGTAAGCTCAGAGCAGTATTTGATCCGGCAAACTTCATTCAGTGCGGTGTTGATACCGTAAAAGCGTATGATTTGCTCGAAGAATATATAGAATATTTCCATGTTAAGGATGCTCTTTATAATAGTGCTGAAGTTGTTCCGGCGGGCGAAGGTGAAGGCAGAATTGTTGAAATTCTCAAGAAATTTGATAAGCGTAAGCAAGTCGCAGTTCTTTCTCTTGAACCGCATCTCAAGGTGTTTGACGGCCTTTCAAACCTCGAAGTTACAGATGATGTTGAAAATGCAATGAAGGTTCATACTTATGCTTCACACGAAGAGTCATTTAAGGCTGCAGCAGATGCAATGCATAAAGTAGCAGAGACTGTTCAGCCTATTCGCTTCGGTATCATCGGTATGGGTAACATGGGTACAGCTCATGCAAAGAATTTCCTTAACGGCGATATAAGGGAGCTTCGCATAACAGCGGTTGCTGATATCGTTCCCGAAAAGCTTGAATGGTCTGAAAAGAACCTTCCTTGGGCAAAGAGATATAACACGGCAACAGAGCTGATGGAAAGCGGAGAGGTTGATGCTGTTATTATCTGTGTACCGCATTATTTCCATCCTCCGCTTGTTATAGAGGCTCTTAAAAACGGACTCCATGTTGTCTCTGAGAAACCGGCAGGTGTTTACACAAAGCAGGTTCGCGAGATGAACGAATTTGCAGCTAAACAGGATAAAACCTTTGCGATGATGTTCAATCAGCGTACGAATTGTGTATATAGAAAAATCAAAGAAATTGTTGACAGTAAAGAGTACGGTGATATACGCAGAGTAAACTGGATTATAACCGACTGGTACAGAACTCAGGCTTATTATAACTCAGGCGGATGGCGCGCAACATGGGTTGGAGAAGGCGGCGGCGTTCTTCTTAATCAGTCCCCGCATCAGCTTGATTTGTGGCAGTGGCTTTGCGGTATGCCTTCAAAAATCCGTGCCTTTTGTCACGAAGGCAAGTGGCATGATATTGAAGTTGAGGACGATGTAACGATTTATGCTGAGTATCCCAACGGTGCAACGGGTGTGTTTATAACAACAACAGGTGATTATCCGGGCTCTAACAGACTTGAAATTACTATGGACAAAGCAAAGCTTGTTTGCGAAAACGGTAAAAAAATTATGCTTTACGAGCTTGCTGAGTCGCTTCCGGATAATATTGCAAACTGCGCAGAGGGATTTACAAACATTGATGTTAAAGAAATTGAAGTTGAAACAGATGGAATCAACGACCAGCATACAGGTGTTCTTAATGCTTTTGCTGACCATATTCTTTATGGTACTCCGCTTATCGCAAATGGTGACGAAGGAATCAGAGGTCTTATGATTTCAAATGCCGCTCACTATTCCAGTTGGACTGGTGAGACTGTTGAGCTTCCGATTGATGAAGAAAAGTATTATGAGCTTCTTATGAAAAAGGTTGCCGGCTCAAAAGCTAAGGATGATGTTGTCTCTGTTGTCAATGAGGATATGAGCAGCACATATTGATTTTTGTTGGGGGATTGTTATGAGAGTTTCTGTTGTTGGTTGCGGCGGTATATCTCGTTCGCATCTTGAAGTACTGAATGCAATGGAATCAGTTACGATTTCTTCGGTTGTTGATATAGTGCACGAAAAGGCGGATTTGGCGGCGAGAGAGTATAACTGTAAAGCGTATTATGATTATGATGTGATGCTAAGTGAGGATAACCCTGATTGTGTTCATATCTGTACACCGCATTACCTTCATGTTCCTATGTCCGTAAAAGCACTTACCCGAGGTATACATGTTTTATGTGAAAAGCCGTGTGCTATTTCTGCAGAGGGTTTGTCGCAGTTGAAAATGGCTCAAATTCTCAGTGATGCTAAGTTTGGCGTATGTTTTCAAAACAGATATAATGAGTCGGCCCTTCTTGTAAAGGAGTATGTTGAAAAAGAAACATACGGAAAGGTCGAGGCTGTCAGAGCTTCGGTTCATTGGTTTCGTGATGCTGATTATTATAGCGATGATTGGCACGGAACAATTGAAAAAGAAGGCGGCGGTGTTGCTGTTAATCAGGCTATACATACTCAGGATTTAATG
This sequence comes from Clostridia bacterium, assembly GCA_017942105.1. GTDB lineage: Bacteria > Bacillota > Clostridia > Oscillospirales > Acutalibacteraceae > CAG-488. The sequence continues at coordinate 52,846 of JAGAVE010000018.1, forward strand.
AGATATGTTTCCGGGAAAAAGACAAAAAGCGTTACGGGTCATGTTTTTACAGACCATCTTAAGGATATAATTGAAGTAGAAGATACTGTTCATGCAATTTTTGAATATGAAGACGGAACGCTTGGACTTTATAATGCAACAACAGCATTCTCAAAAAATCTTCCCGTTATTATTGATGTTGTCTGTGAAAAGGCTGTTCTTCGTCTTGAGGGTGACAACGCTTACCTGATTATTGACGACAACATAGAGCAGCTTCATCTTGCAGACAATACAGGCTTTGTTGGTAAAAACTATTGGGGAAAAGGTCACAGTTCACTTATAAATGATTTTTATGATTGCATCATAAGTGACAGAAACTTCCCGATTGATGCTATCGAAGGCGGAAAAGCGGTTGAAGAATTTTTAGCGATTTTCAAATCCTCCGAAACCGGAGATAAAGTATTTTTAAAGAAGGATTGATCTTATGCAAATGACAATGAGATGGTTCGGCAAAGACAAGGATACCGTTTCTCTCGAAGAAATAAGACAGGTGCCGGGCGTCGTAGGTGTTGTTCCTGCTCTTCATACTCTGCCTGCAGGCGATGCATGGCCTCTTGATATGATAATGGATATGAAAAAAGAAATCGAGGCGGCAGGTCTTACGATGGAGTGTATTGAGAGCGTCAATGTCCATGAGGACATCAAGCTTGGTGCACCTACGGCAGATATGTATATTGAAAACTATAAAACAAGTATCCGAAACCTGGCAAAAGCCGGAGTTAAAGTTATATGCTATAACTTTATGCCCGTTTTTGATTGGACAAGAACAGACCTCGCTATGGATATGGGTAACGGGGCAACCTGCCTTAGTTATAACGGTGTTCAGGTTGAAGGTAAAAGTCCGGAAGATATGTTCAGGGAGATTGACGATAACTCAAACGGCTATGCAATGCCGGGTTGGGAAACTGAGCGTATGGGTGAAATCAAAGAGCTGTTTGAAAAGTACAAGAATGTAACGGCAGATGATATGTGGAAGAATCTTAAGCATTTCCTCGAGGAAATAATTCCGGTTTGCGAAGAGTGTGATGTCAGAATGGCTATTCATCCGGATGATCCGCCGTGGGACATCTTCGGTCTTCCTCGCATTATTAAGAATATCGAGGATATCCGAAAGTTTTTGAAGCTTGTTGATTCTCCTTATAACGGACTGACTTTCTGCACAGGTTCTCTCGGAGCAAGTGCTTCAAATGATCTTCCTGCTATGATCCGCGAGGTAGGAGACAGGATATATTTTGCTCATTTGAGAAACATTAGAATTCGTGAAAGCTGGTTTAATGAAACCTCCCATCTTTCGTCTGACGGTTCACTTGATATGTATGAAATCGTTAAAGCGTTGCAGGATGTTGGTTTTAACGGATATATCAGACCTGACCACGGCAGAATGATATGGGGAGAGGTCGCAAGACCCGGATACGGTCTGTATGACAGAGCTCTCGGAGCTGCTTATCTCAACGGTCTTTGGGAAGCGGCAGAAAAATCAAGATAATTCGGAGGTATTATAATGACTGAGCATAAAAGTCTAAAAGGTAAGGTAGCGGTTATAACAGGTGGAGGCGGTGTACTCTGCTCGGGTTTTGCGAAAACACTTGCAATGCAGGGCGTTAAGGTTGCTGTTCTTGACCTGAACGAGTCTGCGGCGCAGAAGGTTGCTGATGAGATTGTTGCTGAAGGCGGAACAGCTATAGCCGTCGGTTGTAATGTACTTGAACCTGAAAGTATGAAGAATGCAAGAGATGTTGTTGCTGAAAAGCTCGGCACCTGTGATATTCTTCTTAACGGTGCAGGCGGAAATAACCCGAAAGGAACAACAACGAAGGAAACTCTCGAAAAAATTGACCTTATAGAGAAAGATGAAAATGTGAAAACATTCTTTGATTTGGATCCTCAGGGTATTTCTTTTGTTTTCAATCTTAACTTCCTCGGAACACTTATTCCGACTCAGATTTTTGCCAGAGATATGGCGTTGAAAGAGGATAGCTGCATTGTTATGGTAACATCTATGAATGCTTTCCGCCCTCTAACTAAAATTCCTGCTTACTCAGCAGCAAAGGCTGCGGTTGCAAACTTTACACAGTTTATGGCTGTTCATTTTGCTGAAATGGGAATCAGAGTAAATGCAATTGCTCCGGGATTTTTCTCGACTCAGCAGAATAAGTCGCTTTTATGGAATGAAGACGGTACACCTACAGCAAGAACCGGAAAAATCCTTGCGGCAACCCCGATGGGGCGTTTTGGTGAGCCTGAAGAGCTTGCGGGTGCATTGCTTTTTCTTTGCGATAAGGAGTATTCGGGTTTTGTAACAGGAACAACTATCGCGGTTGACGGTGGGTTCAACGCATATTCAGGTGTATAAAGTAATCGATTGAACTGAAAAGAGGTGGCAGGATGTCTGCTAAGGTCAGTATAATTATCCCGGTATACAATCTTGAAGAGTATATTGAACACTGCATAAGAAGCTTGTTGAATCAGACTTATGAAAATATTGAGATACTGTGCATTGATGACGGAAGTTCAGATGATTCTGCCGCAGTTATTGCAAGGCTTATAGACGAAGATAAGCGTATTAAATACATCTATCAGGAAAACGGCGGTGTTTCTGCGGCAAGAAATAAAGGTCTCGAGTCTGCTGACGGTGATTATATTATGTTTGTTGACGGCGATGATTATATGCATTATCAGTCAGCAGAAATTCTTGTTGCCGGCATAGAAAAAACGCATTGTGACATGGTTTCAGCGCACCAGATGCATACTTTTTCTCTTGAAGAAGAGATGACTGAGATAACGGACTTCAGTTGCACAGAAGCTTCTCATGAAGACCTGTTTAAAGAAGTTAACGGTAATGTTATAGGTAAGTCATCGTGCGCAAAGCTTTTTAGAAAAGAAGCAGCACTGAAGGCTCGTTTTCCGGTGGGAATCAGCAACGGCGAGGACGCAAACTATATTATCCGTTTGCTTGTTGCTGGGATTAAAACCTGCATAACGGACCAGGTACTCTATTACTACTATACAAGAGAGAACTCAAGTGTTACATCCGATTTTACGGAAAGTAAATTTTCAATAACACTTTCCTTTGATGATTTGTGCGAGTATCTTAAAGATTCCGATTATGAGTTTTTAAAGGCATACTGTTTGCAATATCTTTTTCAGACGATTTTTTATAACCGTACCAATTCGATAGGTACCACGGCACAGAAGTATGTGCTTAAAGAAAGTAAGCGAATAGGTGAAAAGTGGCTCAACGATTTTAAGAATAACGAAGATATTGATAATAATATCAGAAAAATGTTTGTGCTTTTCTTCAAATCTCGTCAGTTATATGAGCTTGCAAGAATGGTAAAAGATCCAACAATGTTTATTTTTTATGTTACACGACCATTCAAAAGATTCAAGAGAAAGGATTGATTTAATGGATTTGAAATTAAGACCGCAGAATGAGTGTGCGTTTGATATGCTCTCTCTCGGCGAGGTTATGCTCAGACTTGATCCGGGTGATTCGAGAATAAAAACCGCCAGAAGCTTCCGTGTATGGGAAGGCGGCGGAGAATATAATGTTGCCAGGGGTCTGAGAAGGTGTTTCGGACTTAAAACGGCAGTTGTAACTGCTCTTGCTGATAATGAAATAGGCCGTCTTGTTGAAGATTTTATGCTTCAGGGCGGAGTTGATGTTTCTCTTATTAAGTGGGTAAAATATGACGGTATCGGCAGAACTGTCCGAAACGGTCTGAACTTTACTGAAAGAGGCTTCGGCATAAGAGGTGCAGTCGGTGTTTCGGACAGAGGCAATACAGCCGCATCTCAGCTTAAAGCAGGAGATATTGACTGGGATTATATTTTCGGAACTCTTGGCGTAAGATGGCTCCATACCGGTGGTATATTTGCTGCTCTTTCCGATACGACCGCAGAAGTAGTAATTGAAGCGGTTAAAGCTGCAAAGAAATACGGTACGATTGTTTCATACGATCTTAATTACCGTCCTTCTCTTTGGAAGGATATCGGCGGCAAAGAAAAAGCTCAGCAGGTTAATAAGGAAATTGCAAAGTATATAGATGTTATGATCGGTAATGAAGAAGATTTCACTGCTTGTCTCGGACTTGAAGTTGAAGGTAATGATGAAAATCTTAAAGAGCTTAACCTTGACGGATATTTTAAGATGATTGAAAATGCAGTTAAGGTTTATCCGAATTTTAAGGTTATTGCAACTACACTTCGCACAGTTAAGACGGCGACGATTAATGACTGGAGTGCTATTTGTTGGGCTGACGGAAAAATATACAAAGGAATGGATCTTCCGGGACTAGAAATATATGACCGTGTTGGTGGCGGCGATAGCTTTGCTTCAGGTCTTGTTTATGGTCTTATGACAACACAAGATGCACAGACGGCTGTTAATTATGGCGTTGCTCACGGTGCTTTAGCTATGACAACACCCGGTGATACTTCAATGGCAAGCAAGACCGAGGTTGAAAGAATTGTCAGCGGTGCCGGTGCGCGAGTTCAGAGATAAGGAGTTTTTGGAATGGATAAAGAAAGAATTTTAACAAGAATTCAGGACTGCGGTATTGTTGCTGTTGTCCGTGCTGAAAGTACAGATAAAGCTGAGAGAATTGTTGACGCTTGTATGGAAGGCGGAGTTGCCGCAATCGAGCTTACATTTACAGTTCCTCACGCAGACAGAGTTATTGAGGAACTTGCTAAGAAGTATGATGAGAACGATATAATCCTTGGAGCAGGAACGGTTATGGATGCAGCGACAGCTCGAATCGCAATGCTCAGCGGTGCTCAGTATATCGTAAGTCCTTATCTTGATATCGAAACACTTAAATTGTGCAACCGTTACAGAGTAGCAATGATGCCGGGAATTATGACAGTTCGTGAAGGTGTTATGGCCATGGAAAACGGAGCAGATATCCTTAAGGTTTTCCCGGGAGATCTTTTCGGGCCTAAGATCATTAAGGATATCAGAGGACCTATTCCTTATGCTAAGATGATGCCGACAGGTGGCGTTGATGTTAATAATGTCGGCGAGTGGATTAAGGCTGGTGCAGTTGCTGTCGGTGCAGGTTCATCACTTACTGCCGGCGCAAATACGGGCGATTATAAGAAAATTACTCAGACAGCTAAGCAGTTTGTTGAGAATATCAAAGCTGCAAGAGCAGAGTTAAAATAATATTTCAGAGGTACAGATACTATGTTTGTTGACATAGCTAAAATAAAAATTAAAGCAGGTGACGGCGGAAACGGAGCGGTTGCCTTCCATCGTGAAAAGTATGTTGCTGCGGGCGGCCCTGACGGCGGAGACGGAGGAAGAGGCGGTAATATTGTTTTTAAAGTAAATGATAATCTCGCAACTCTTGCGGATTTTCGTTACAAGAGAAAATATAAGGCGCCTAACGGTGAACCCGGTCAGACGGGACGCAGAAACGGAAAAAGAGGAGAGGATCTCGTGATTGAAGTTCCTCGAGGAACTGTTATCCGTGAGATACACAGCGGCAAGGTTATGGCTGATATGTCTGACGATGATGAGTTTATTGCTGCGAAGGGCGGCCGCGGAGGTTGGGGAAATTACCACTTTGCAACACCCACCCGCCAAGCGCCCCGTTTTTCAAAGCCGGGCGTTCCGGGCGAAGAGTGGGAGGTAAGCCTTGAACTTAAGCTTCTTGCTGATGTGGGACTGCTCGGATTTCCGAATGTCGGTAAATCTACTCTTATTTCCGTTGTAAGCCAGGCAAAGCCGATAATTGCTGATTACCATTTTACAACTTTAACACCTGTACTTGGTGTTGTGTCGATGGGTGAGGGAAACTCATTTGTTATGGCAGATATACCGGGTCTTATTGAAGGCGCCAGCGACGGAGTTGGTCTTGGTCATGAATTCCTTCGCCATGTTGAGCGTTGCCGTTTGCTTGTTCATATTGTTGATGCTGCAGGCAGCGAAGGCAGAGATCCCATCGAGGACTTTAACACGATTAACGCAGAGCTTATTAAGTTTAATCCTGATATGGCCGATTTGCCGCAGATTGTTGTTGGAAACAAAATTGACCTTGCAACGGATGAACAGCTTGAAAGGCTTGAAAAATACTTTACTGAAAAGGGTTATCAGTATTTTACAATGTGCGCGCCGATTGTTGAAGGTACGCAGGAGATAATCAATGCTGTAGCTGCAAAGCTCGCAACGCTTCCTCCTATCAAAAAATATGAAAAGGAAGAAATTCCTCTTGAATTCTTTGAAAATAACAGTAATGGTAAGTTTACAATTACTGTTGAGGATGATGTTTATTCTGTTGAGGCTGAGTGGCTTCTTAAAATACTGCAGAGAACCGATCTTGATGATTATGAATCACTTCAGTATTTCCAAAGAGTATTGCAGTCAAGCGGAATAATAGATGCACTTGAAGAAAAAGGAATACAGGAAGGCGACACGGTTGTAATTTATGACCTTGAGTTTGATTTCGTGCCGTAATTGAAAAATGGAAAGATTGTTTAAAGAGAAAGATATAAAACCGAACGAGTTGAGTCCGTTGACGCTCGCTTTTATAGGTGATACGGTTTTTGATTTGCTTGTAAGAGAGACACTTATATGCGAAGCAAACCGCCCTGCTAACGACCTCCATAATCTCGCGGTGCAGAGGGTTAAGGCATCTGCTCAGGCGGGATTTATTGAAAAGCTGGTTCCTCATCTCAGTGAAAAAGAATTGGCTGTTTATAAAAGAGGAAGAAATGCAAAATCGGGTCATTTGCCTAAAAATGCATCTCAGAGCGATTATCATATGGCGACGGGCTTTGAAGCTCTTATCGGCTATTTATATCTTTCAGATGAGATAGAAAGAATAAAAGAACTGTTTTGTATTATTGAAGCTTAACGGAGGCTTGACATTGAAAAAGAGCGAAAGCATAAAATCTGTCTTTGAAAATTTCAGTATAAAAGAGTTTGCAATTGACAATGTATATTATCTTCTGGGTTGTCTTCTCTATGCCGCCGGAGTTAATGTTTTTGCGATTCCTAATAATATCGCTCAAAGCGGTATAACCGGTCTTGCGATTATTATTAACTATCTTGTACCGCAGTTGCCGGTCGGTATGACAGGACTCGTACTTAATATCCCATTGATAATTCTTGCATGGATATTCATAGGTAAGGCATTTACACTTAAAACTTTATGGACAACAGTTGTGCTGTCACTTTGCATCGACGGTGTTGCTGCCGTAATGGGTGCAGGATTTATCAGTGCTTATACAGGCGACAAGTTGCTCGCTGCTCTTTTCTGCGGAGCTATGTGCGGCGCAGGAATAGCATTGATTATTGTTCGCGGTGCAACCTCGGGCGGTACAGATGTCCTCGGCAGATTACTTAAGAAAATCTGGCCTCATATGACTATGGGCACGATGATTCTTGTCTGCGATGCCGCTGTTGTTATAACAGCCGCTATTGTTTTCAAGAGTGTTGACAGTGCAATGTATGCGGCGATACTTATTTTTGCAAGTTCTGAGGTTATGGATCACATTCTCTACGGTACGGGAAGCGGTAAAATGCTTTATATTTTCACCAAAAAGGGTGATGAGATAGCAAAGATGATAACTGAAGCTTGTAAAAGAGGTGCTACCATAATTGAAGGTAAGGGCGGTTACACAGGTGATACGAATGAACTTGTAATCGTTGCCGCTAGAAGTCACGAGATACCCAAAATACGAAAAAGAGTAAAAGAACTTGACCCTGAATCGTTTGTTGTTCTTACAGAGGCCAACGAAATTCTCGGAAAAGGCTTTACGCCACCTGCGGCTGGAGATTGATTTTTGTGGGTTTTGTGAGGTGTATTTATGAAGAAAATAGTTATTGCAGCTACCATAATAATCATTGTCTTGTTAGGAGTTTCTGTAAATATTTTTGGATTTTCGTTTTCGACTAAATATTATAATACAACAATTGAAGCCTATAATAGTGACAACGATGAATATGAGGTAAACGAAGAAATAGCAATAGTTCAATTGAACAATGTAGCGGTTGCTTTGTGTAAAACTACAGGCAAAGAATACATTATTACTCCATTTAAAGTTAAAGAAAATCAATATTTTTCTTTGTCAGATGTAGGTATATTAAGTTCTTTAGAGGAGATCGATGGAGATATCGGAGAGTCTTTTTGCAGGGTTGACGGTAAAAAAGTGTACTACAATTTGATTGAAACAGAGAATGTCGAAAGTTACAAAAAGCAATATCAGAATATTTCTTTTAGTGAACAAATAAAAACAAATGACGGTAAAACACTGACATTAATATTATATTACAAGTAAAAAATCAGGCTGTTTAAAACAGCCTGATTTTTTACTTGTAAACCATCTCGAAAGATGTAATTATACAGCGATTTTTTCAAGCGTTGCTTGAGTTAGATACAATAAATACTTTGTTGCGTTTTATTATTAATTGATATACTATGTAAACAGGCCGGTC
>JAGAVE010000091.1 GCA_017942105.1 Clostridia bacterium
GAAGTTTTCACAAGAGCGATGAAAAAATACACGGCGGTGAATGCGAATGTTATTCTCAAATGGGAAAGTGTAAGAAATAAAATCTCAATCAATAAAATAAGCTTTGTTGAAGGTTATCGCAGGCATCTGACTGTTCACACCGCAGAGGGTGTTTTTGAATCGGTCGGTAAGATTTCAGAAATTTATGAAATCCTGAAGCCTCACGGATTTGTGAGAGTTCATCAGGGATTTATAGTTAATATGAATTATATAAAAAACTTCAAGGCTAATGAGGTTGAACTCACTGACGGCTCTAAGGTTGCTGTCAGCGTAAGAAAAAAGCAGGAAGCTTTGAAGGCTTACGATATTTTTATAAGAAAGTGGGGTTGGTAAAATGGTAAGGGTTATTGCTTATCTTCTTTTTGCGTGTTTTGAAATTTACACAATGGATATGCTGTTTAAAAATATGTCCAAGAGAAAGTTGAAGGGCGCAGTTCTCGTGATTTTTATGGTAACGGCCATAACAGTCAATACAGTTGTTTCGTATTTCTTTGTTGGAACAAGTGTTATGCTTCTTGGTCTTGGCGTTATTACGACATTTGTTTTTGCACTTGTTTACAGTGTTAAATTTCATTTTGCTGTTATCAGCAGTGTTCTTTATGTTATGTTACAAGCAGGGTGCGAAACCGTTATAACGCTTCTTGTGAGTATGTTCGTCGGAGGGGGAACGCTCGATTTCCTGCAGGATGATTACCTATTCCTCGGAATGGGATTGATATGCAAATTCGCAGCGTTTATTATTATTTATTTTGTTTCAAAGAAAATAGGAAAAATTGATTTGGGAATTTCAAAAGGCGTTTCTGCTCTTTTGATAATTCAGCCTATCGGGACTGTATTTGTCACATTGGTAATGCTTAAATGTAATTACGGGCTTGAAAAAATTCCTGCCGTGTTGTTTTCTATTGTTGCAATTCTGATGATTGCTTCAAATTTCGTGACCCTATTTCTTATCCACAGGCAAAAGGATTATGTTGAATCAAAGGCAAAGCTTAGCTTTGCAAACGAACAGATAAAAAATCAGCTTGCTCACTATGAAGAGCTTTATCGTTATCAAAACGAAATCCGCACATTCAGACATGATATTAAAAATAAATTACTCTCCGTTTCGGGTCTTCTTGCAGACGGTCAGGTTGAAAAAGCCATCGAAGCCGTTAAGGGCGAGGCGGACTTTCTTGACGAGGCGAACAATGGAATTATCAGTTCAGGCAACCCTGCAGTTGATGCCGTTTTGCAGTCAAAGCTTGCGGTAGCTGAAAAGAAAGGAATAAAGCTTGATTTTTCCGTCAAGCTTTCGGGCGAAATCAATGTTGATTTGCTGGAGTTCGGTGTCCTTATCGGCAATGCGCTTGACAACGCAATTGAGGCAACGGAAAATATTGAGGTTAGTACCGACAAAACAATTTTTGTAAGCATCATTACTATGGGCGGCAGAATTGTTGTTTCCGTTGAAAATCCCGTTAAAGCTGAGGTTGATACAAAGCGCATCGACACGGCTAAGCCGGATAAAATCAATCACGGCTACGGGCTCAAGAGTATTAAAACGATTGTACAGAAATATGACGGTGATGTTTTTGTTTCCTGCGAGGGAAATATATTTACTACAAGCATCAACATCTGTAACACTTTTGCACATTAAAAAAACACTATTGCAGAACATATTTTAATCGTTTATTTTTTGATTTATCATTAATATCGAAGCGGCGGAGGCAAGGCTTCCGCCGTTATTTTTTTCGATAAGAAAGGAGAATATATGAAGAGAAAATACAATTATTTCAGCAACCTCGGATTTATGCTGAAAGAGCATTGGAATTTTGATAAGTCTTATGTGCTTATGCAAATGGTATTGACCCCGTTGGGTGCGCTGACTTCGGTTATTGCGGCTTATTTGCCGAAAGTGGTTCTTGATTGTGTTGAAAACAATTCGTCCGTTTCGGGAATGATTATTAAGGTCAGCCTTATGTCTGCAGTGTTGATACTTTTCAGCTATGTGCAGGGCGTTTCACAGACCAAAACGCACCAGGGCAACAGACTTTCAAGGGATGTTATGCTTCATAAACTTATCTGTAATAAGGTTATGAGTATGGACTATAACAACTATGTTTACAACGAAACCCGACTTTTGCGTGAAAAAGCATGGAACGGCATCCGAAGCTGGGAGAGCAGTGTCGCAAGATTTCTTGAATACAACTGCACTCTTGCATCATCGGTGTTTGGCTTTTCAGCGTTCACGGCAATCATTGTTGAATGTAACCCGTGGTTTATTCCTATTCTCGTTGTCAGCTATGGCATAAGTATGCTCGGATGGTTGCTGTTGATGAAATGGAAGGACAAAATGAAAGACAAGGTTGCCGAGATTTTCCTTCGTCTGCACTATGTAACCTACCGTTCAAAGGATTTCTCAAATGCAAAGGATGTCCGTATTTACAACATGTCAGATTTCCTTATGAGAAAGCTTGATAAGCATCTTGATGATGTAACATGGTGGAATATTAAGCGTAACGATGGTCATTATTATAACTGTCTGCTTGAAGATGTTCTTAAATTCGCGATAAGTCTCGGCGCTTATATTTACCTGATTTATCTTAAGCTTAATTCTGATATGACCCTTGGTGATTTTTCTCTCTACTTCGGAGCAATAACCGGGTTTGGTCAATGGATAGCAAGGCTTGTTGACTCGATAGCAGAAATGCTGACGAGCGCACATAATGTCAGCGATTTCAGAAGCTTCCTTGATATTGAGGATAAAATGAATCTTGGCAAGGGTGAAAAATTGCCGTCGGGCAAAGATTTGCCTTGTGAAATTGAGCTTAAGAATGTCACATTTTCTTACGATAAAGCGGAGAAGGCAACGGTGGATAATTTCTCTCTGAAAATAAACAAAGGCGAAAAAATTGCAATTGTCGGTGTCAACGGTGCAGGCAAGTCAACTCTTGTTAAGCTTATATGTGGTTTGTTTGTTCCGCAGGAAGGACAGATACTCATAAACGGTATCGACAGCAGACTTTTTAATCGCGATGAATATTATAAGTTGTTTTCAACGCTATTTCAGGATTGCTCGATTCTTCCTTCAACAGTAGCTAAAAATATTACTCTTTGCGAGGAAAATAAAATCGACCGTGAAAGACTTTATGAATGTATGCGACTTGCGGGAATACTTGATAAGGTTGAAAGCCTTGAAAACAAAGAAAACACTTTGCTTGTACGAGAAGTACACGACGGTGCTGTTGCGTTTTCGGGCGGTGAGCTTCAAAGGCTTTTGCTTGCAAGAGCACTTTATAAAAACGCGCCGATAATAATACTTGATGAACCGACCGCTGCTCTTGACCCGATTGCAGAGAATGATATGTATATGAAATACAGTGAGCTTACGAAAGATAAAACTGCAATTTATATTTCTCACAGGCTTTCTTCAACGCGTTTCTGCGACAGAATTATTCTTCTTGATGAAGCGAAAATTGTTGAATCGGGAACGCATGAGGAATTACTCGGGCTTGGCGGAAAGTATGCGGAAATGTTTGAAACTCAGAGCAAGTATTACAGAGAGGAGGCTGTGATATGAAGAAGTTTTTTACGGGATTAAAGGAAGATTATGAAATTGTAAAACAAGGTCTAAGGCTCGTTAAAATCTATCTCGGTAAGAACTATTTTTCACTTAATCTCATTGTAAAAATTCTGCGTGCTGTTTCTCCTTACATAACTATTTATTGCACGGGACTTGTTATTACCGCCCTTACTGAAAACCAAAGCTTTAATCAGATTATAAAATATGTTCTCATAGCGACGGTTTCAACGCTTGTAATTGATGTTATAATACGAACAGTTAACAGAAAAGCACTTATAATGCTCAATAGCTGCTATGAAAAGCATTCTGCACTTCTTTCGCGAAAAGCGCTCGAGCTTGATTATGCGAAGGCGGAGAGTTCGTCCGTTCAGGAGCTCCGCGGTAAAATTGAAGAGAATGCCAACAACGGTAACGGTCTGACTTGGGTTGCTGATTGTGCAGCCGAAATGATTTCGAATGTTTTTTCGGTCGCTGTTGCGATTGTGATGATTTCCGGTATGGTTTTCAGCAAATCATCAACACCTCTGACAGGCTTTATGGCGTTTGTTGATTCGCCGTTGTTTGCGATTTTGCTTATGGCCTTTTGCATCGTTGCGATTGTGATTTCCGTCAGATATCAGGGCTTGAGCGAAAAAAAGAAGTTTGATATTTTTAACAGAGCTGTAAAATTCAATCCGATTCTTGAATATTATAATCAGAAATATCTCAACGAAAGTGAAAGCGGTAAGGATGTCAGAATATTTAATGTAAAGGCTCTCATTAACGAAGAAATTGATGAGAAAATTTATAAGCCGATTATCAGCATGAGAAAAGATGTCTTTAAGCTGTGGGCAACAATCGGTCAGGTCAGCAACATTTTGGCAAATGTACTCGGCGGTCTTGTGTATCTTTTTGTTGGTCTTAAAGCGCTTGCAGGAGCATTCGGAGCGGGAAAGATCGTTGAGTATTACGGCGCGATAACGAAGCTTATCTCGTCTTGTACGACTATTGCAGGAGATATCGGTTACCTTCGTGCCAACAATATTCAGCTCAAACAGGAGCTTGAATATCTTAACCTCGTTTCAGATATGGAAAACGGAACAAGAAATGTTGACGGGATTGACCCGGCAAAAGCTGTTTTTGAATTCCATAATGTTTCGTTTGCTTATCCCGAAACAGAGCAGATGATTCTTAAAAATTTCAGCATGAAAATTGAATCAGGTGAGCATCTTGCAGTCGTAGGTATGAACGGAAGCGGTAAATCAACGATGATAAAGCTCCTTTGCCGTCTTTATGACCCGACCGAAGGTAAAATCACCCTCAACGGAATTGATATCCGCGAGTTTGATTATGCTGAATATTTAAAGCTTTTTGCTATCGTTTTTCAGGATTTCAAATTGCTTGCGTTCCCCGTGGGTGAAAATGTTGCCTGCTCAGATGAATATGATGAGGAACGGGTTTGGAAGTGCCTTGAGATGGCAGGAGTTAAAGAAAGAGTTGAAGAATTCCCGAAGAAGCTGAAGCAATCCGTTTATAAGCTATATGAAAAAGACGGAATTGACTTGTCGGGAGGAGAAGAGCAGAAAATTGCTATCGCACGAGCTTTATATAAAGATGCTCCGTTTGTCATTCTCGACGAACCGACAGCGGCACTTGACCCGATAGCCGAAAGCGAGATTTATTCGCGCTTTAATGAAATTGCAGGAAACAAAACGACTGTCTATATTTCCCACAGACTTTCATCCTGCCGTTTCTGCAGCCGTATAGTTGTTTTTGACAACGGTGCGGTTATTCAGGAAGGAACGCACGAAGAGCTTCTTGAAAATCCTGCCGGCAAATACAGCGAGCTTTGGAACGCTCAGGCACAGTATTACACCGAGAACAATTAAAAAAGAAATCCCCTGAAATCGTGCGATTCAGGGGATTGAAATATATAAGCGATAAGATTAAATTTCAGGAGCTATATAGCCTTTTTCCGAAAGAGTCTTTTCGATTTGTTCAAGAGCAGAGTCACTTTCTGCGCGGACGGTATGATAGTGATAACCGCCCGTTATGTTCATCAGCTCTGTCGATTTTCCTGCCCGTATGCCTTCTATAAACTGCTTGACTTGCAGGGAAGAAAAAACATTGAGCGGAGCGGACATTTTGCCGTAAACCTTATGCCAGACGAAAACATCAACAACAGTGCCGCCGAGATCGACGATGGAATTAAGCTCATCTTCGGTCTGCTCAGTGGTATGCTTTACCTTGAAAACCTTTTCTTTTAAGGGAGACTTCTGCAGGATGTATCCGTTGTGCGTTGAAATGATATCGAAGCCTTGACCCTTCAAAACGGCAATGTCCTGAACTATTATCTGCCTTGAAACTCCGCATTTTTCAGAAAGCTCGCTACCGGGCGTTGGACTTTCTTTTGAAAGCAGAAGGTTTATAATAGCTTTTCTTCTTTCCGGTGCCTTCATAAAATTCTCCTATAAGTAAGATTTATACTGCGTGAAGATTTTTCAGCGAAAGGTCGAGAATGGGCGAGGAATGTGTAAGTGCGCCGCTTGAAATATAATCTACACCGATGTCAACGAGCTTTGCGACATTTTCTTTTGTAACATTGCCGCTACATTCCGTTTCTGCCTTACCCTTGCAAAGCTGAACGGCTGTTTTCATATCTTCGATGCTCATATTGTCAAGCATTATAATGTCTGCGCCCGCTTCAAGAGCCTCTTTAAGCATATCAAGATTTTCAACTTCAATTTCAATCTTGCGGACAAAAGGAGCATATTCCTTTGCCATTGAAACGGCCTCTTTAACGCCGCCTGCCGCGCCGATATGATTATCCTTAAGCAGTATACCGTCGCTTAAATTATAGCGGTGATTGTATCCGCCGCCGACCTTGACGGCATATTTTTCGAAAATTCGCATATTGGGTGTTGTCTTTCTGGTGTCAAGAAGCTTCGTTTTGCTGCCCTTGAGCATTTCAGCAATTTTTCCCGTATAGGTTGCAATTCCGCTCATTCGCTGAAGATAATTAAGAGCAGTTCTTTCGCCTGAAAGAAGCACGCGGATGTCGCCTTTTACGGAGCCGAGCTTCTGACCGTTTTTTACGGCGTCTCCGTCCTTGCAATTAAAACAGAATTCTGTTTTTTCATCAAGAAGCTCAAAAACTCTTTTGAATACATCGAGCCCTGCAATAATACCGTCTTCCTTGCAGATAAGCTCAACCTCGCCGAGCTGATAGCATGGCATAACTGAATTTGTTGTTATATCCTCGCTTGTTATGTCCTCTTGCAATGCGCTTAAAATGAGGTTATCAGCGTTAAGCTTCATTGTAATATTATTCATTGTTTTTCTCCTTTTCTATAGCGTCAAGAACAGCTTTTTTATATTTTTCCGCGTATCCGTCATATTGCGACGGGTCGATTTTTATTTCAGGCTTGTTTTCTGCCTCGTTATAATTTTTTAATATATGACCTGCGGCGCGCTTTGCGAAAACGAGACTCTCCAGAAGTGAGTTGCTTGCAAGCCTGTTGCGTCCGTGAACGCCGTTGCAGGCTGTTTCGCCGACGGCATAAAGGCGTTTCATTGAGGTCTTGCTGAATTTATCAACATCAATTCCGCCCATAAAATAGTGCTGGGACGGGACGACGGGAATAGGCTCCTTTGTTACATCGTAGCCCTCTTCGAGGCAACGCTGAAAGATGTTTGGGAAATGCGCCTTGATTTCCTCCTCAGGTATTGGCGCAAGGGAAAGCCAGACATGCTCGCTGCCTTCTTTTTTCATCTCGTCAAATATAGCATTTGCAACAACATCCCTCGGGAGAAGCTCATTTACGAACCTTTCTCCTTTTGAATTCAAGAGAATGGCGCCTTCACCTCTGACGGATTCAGATATAAGAAATTCTCTGCCGTTTTTCTTAGTGAAAAGAGTTGTCGGGTGAATTTGTATATAGTCAATGTGTTGAAGCTTTATATTATGCTTTAACGCAACGGCAAGGGCATCTCCTGTCAGGTGGCGGTAATTGGTCGAATGTTTGAAGAGTCCGCCGATGCCTCCCGTTGCAAGAACGGTATAGTCAGCAGATATGCTCATATATTCGCCTTTGTCGTTGTGTCCGATTATACCTGTGCACTCGTTATCTTGGCAGATGAGGTCAACCATTGTGAAGTTTTCTATAAGAGTAATATTTCTTCTGTTTTTAACGGTTTCAAGAAGGTGAGAGGTGATTTCTTTGCCGGTCTCATCCTCGTGAAAGAGGATTCTTGCCTTTGAATGGGCGCCTTCACGGGTGTAATTGAAGGCTTCGCCGTTTTTTTCAAACTGCACTCCGAAGAAAACCAGGTCTTTGATAACCTTCTGTGAGGAACGAATCATAATTTCAACCGAATCGGGGTTGTTTTCGTAGTGTCCTGCTCTCATTGTGTCGTCATAAAAGGCTTGATAATCTGCTTCGTCACGAAGCACGCAAATGCCGCCCTGAGCAAGGAAGGAGTCGCTTTTCGGAGCCTTGTTTTTGGTTACGATTGTAATTTTTTTATATTCGGGCAGCTTCAGCGCGCAGTAAAGACCTGCAACGCCGCTGCCAACTATAACGATATCTGTGTTCATCTGTTTCATCTCGCAAGTTCAAGCATTTTGTTAAGAGGGATGATGGCCTTTTTGCATATTTCATCATCCAAAATTATTTCGTTGTTTTCAGCTTCAAGCGTTTCAAGAATAGCCTGAGCGGTGTTGGCTTTCATATCTGCGCAACATGGGCAAGGCTCGGGGAAAAAGAATTTTTTGTCGGGGTTATCGCTGAAGAGCTTGTGCTCAACGCCTCTTTCGGTGCAGATAATAAATTCAGCGGAGCTGCTGTTTTTAGCATAGTCAATAATTTCAGCCGTACTGCCGATAAAATCTGAAACGCTCAGCACCTCGTTTTCGCACTCGGGATGAGTGAGTATGAGCGCTTCAGGATGCTTTTCCCTGGCTTTTAACACCTGAGCGGCAGTAAGATCAGCGTGTATAGGGCAAAAACCATCGTTGAGAATTATATTTTTTTCGGGTACCTGCTTTGCTACAAATGCGCCGAGATTTTTGTCCGGAATAAAGAATATGTTTTTACTTTTGAGCGATTTTACGATTTTTACCGCATTTGAAGAGGTAACGCAAACATCGCTGAGACATTTCAACTCAGCGGTTGAGTTTATATAGCAGACGACGGAGAGGTCGCTGTAAGCTTTTCGCATCTGCTGTATCTTTCCTTCTGCAACCATGTGTGCCATCGGGCAGTCGGCGGAAGGGTCGGGCATAAGAACCTTTTTTTCAGGGTTAAGAATTTTTGCGCTTTCGCCCATAAAACGAACACCGCAGAAGAGTATTATATCAGCTCCGGTTTCCTTCGCTTTCTTGGCAAGATAAAAGGAATCGCCAACGAAATCAGCGACCTGCTGAGCTTCTTCGGGAGCATAGTAATGGGTCAGGATGACCGCGTTTTTTTCTTTTTTCAGCTTTAGTATTTTGTCTGTCATAGCTTGCTTTCCTTACTTGTACCAAAATATCCGAAGCGCATTATAGCATCAAACTTTACATCTGTCAACTTATCTGTAAAGTTTTTTTAGAAAGTATTTGCAAATCTCGGATGCAAAAACCTCCCGTTGCCTGAACGGGAGGTGATTAAAGCTGGTTCGGTATATTACTGCCAATCGGAAACAAGCTCGTTAAGAGCACCCATAATTGTTGAGCCTGCTTTGCTTCCTGTTGAGAGCATTTCCTCGTAATGTCTCTGCGCGGGGCCGAAGAGTTTTTCGCCAAGGTCGGTGTTCCAAAGCGAATCAGCAATAAACGGCGCATAGTCGTTATCGGGCACGATGTAGCCGAGAGCATCGTTACAAAGTCCCATAACAAGAACGGTCTTGTTTTCTCCTATGAGTTCGGAGGTGATGTCAAGCTCCCAATCCTTGCCGAGGTAGGATTCTGTTTTGTCAACTACCTCTCCGTAAACAAGCTGAGGAATAAGCTCGCCCGGGACGGTAAGCATAACGATATCAGTGCCGATTTCAAGGTAGCCGACCTCGGTTATAACCGAATATCCGCAAGGTGAGCTTTCGTCCTTGACGGTCGTTGTACCGAGAAGACCGGAAACAACGCCAAGCTGCATAAGACCGTAATCCATCGGGACGGTAACCTCTGCCATTTTGATATTGATTACGGGAGCAACGGGTCTTGCATTTTCCTGAGCTTCAAGAATAAGCCTTGCAAATTCGTAACCGATCATCTTTGCATTTGCGTAAGCTTCGCTGCTTGGGTCTGCGGCAATTTCTGCATTTACCTCATCAACAACAGATTGTGTTTTAACTCCGCCTTTGTTAACAGAAATCGGAGATTGCGCACCCTGGATGAAAGCGAAGTTAATTCCCGCCTCGTTCATTTTTTCTTCTATATAGTGAGGGAAATCGGCGGAGAGAAGCTCGGTTTCTCTGTTGATAGTCGTAGGATGAGCGCCGAGGTTTGCAAAAACCGTGGGCATAGAGTTAGGATTGTCGGGAACAAATCTGAAGCAAGCAATCGTATGCTGGTAACCTTCTTTGTTATATCTCTTGTTGAAAATATAATCGTATTCATCGTCAGGGAAGGTCTGATTTCTTTCACTTCTGCCGATACCGACCGTTTCAAAATAATAAAGCTCGCCTGATTCCATATTGCGGTAAGCTTCAACGATGGCGTCCGATGTTCCGTTAATGAGCATCTCGTAAACCTCGGGGTCGATGCTTCTTGAAGGCTCAAGGAACGGAAGGAAAGAGAAAATATTCCGGAAAACCTTCGGGATGAGTGCTAGTCCGAAGCCCTGAGTGTCGGGCACTGTATGGCAATGAGTTGCGTTGATGTTGATTGCAACGATGTCGCTTTTGATGCCGAGCTCTGCGAGCTTGCGTTCAGCTTCTGAGCGAATCGTGCGCACATCGGCGTTATTTATGCCGATGCCGTCAACGGAAACCATAACGACCGTACCTCTGCCTGAGTTATCGTTAAGAGCGATTGCGTTTGCACCCTGGTCATCGTAAACACCGTCGATTTTCTGGGTGAAGTAGCCGCCCGTATAATATTCCTTTGAGCCATCCTTAAGGTTCTGCGGAACGATGCTTTCTTTTCCGAAGCCGAGATGCCATTGAGCATCCTCTGCAGGTGCATCAAGAAAGCTGTCCATACCTTCATAGAAATTTTCGCTTTCGCCTGCATAATACTCGTCAACCGTCGCAAAATTCTTCGGGAAAAGAACTCCGAAGCCCTTGAAAACTATATTAAGAAGACCGTTGATTGCATTTGTGACGAATATGATAGAGCTGTTGTCCGCCGCGGGTGTATCCTCTGCGCCTGCAAATGTTGCACCCGTGAAGAGCATTGTTATCACAAGAACAACCGAGATAGATTTTTTGAGTGCGTTTTTCATATAAACATCTCTCCTCGTGCCGAAATGATAATTTCTATTTCGGCAAATCTGCAATTTCATATTACCACGCGTGAAAGAAAAAGTAAATGGTTTTAAATTTTTTGTTTTTTGTAATTAAAGTATACATTATATAATATCAGAATTCGTCACTTAAAACTGCGTGAGCGCAACGGATTCCGTCAACTGCTGCAGAGACGATTCCACCGGCATAGCCTGCTCCTTCGCCGCAGGGATATAACCCTCTTACCTTGAGAGCTTGGTAAAATTCATCGCGAACGATCCGGACAGGTGAGGATGAACGGGTTTCGGGCGCAGTCAGCACAGCATCCGGAAGGTCAAAGCCTTTGAGCTGCTGACCCATTTTGACTATAGCGTCAGCCATAGTGTCTGTAACTTTTTTTGGAAGCACCTCGCGGATGTCGCCCATTTTAACGCCCGTCGGGCAGGATGGGTTGACACTGCCGAGTTGAGTTGATCTGACATTCTGCAGGAAATCGCCTACGAGCTGTGCAGGAGCAGTAAAATCACTGCCGCCGCAACGGAAGGCTTTTTCTTCAATTTCTCTTTGCAGCTTAAAGCCTGCAAGGGGATGGTCGCTTCCGAAATCTTCGGGTTCGATTCCGACAAGAAGGGCTGAGTTGGAGTTTTCTTCGTCACGGGCAAAGTTGCTCATACCGTTAACGACGACGCCTCCGTTTTCGCTCGCCGCGGCAACAACCGTACCTCCGGGACACATACAGAAGGTGTATGCGCCTCTGCCGTGGGGCGGATGGCAGGCAAGCTTATAGTCTGCGGCACCCAGTGCAGGGTGACCTGCGAAGTTGCCATACTGTGAACGGTTGATCATCTCTCTGGGATGCTCAATTCTTGCACCAACGGAAAACGGCTTCTGCATAATATCTATACCTTTATTATACAGCATTTCAACCGTATCCTTTGCAGAGTGTCCGATTGCCAGGATAAGGCTGTCCGTTTCAAGGTCGACGGTTTCTCCCTTTTCATTTATATATGTAACACCGTGAACAACTCCGTTTGCGATTATCACATTTGTAAGCTTGCAGGAGAAAAAAACATCTCCGCCAAGAGCCTTGATTTCCTCTCTTATGTTTTTAACGACCTGAACGAGCTTGTCGGTTCCGATGTGAGGGCGCCAGGAGTAAAGAATTTCTTCGGGAGCGCCGAATTCAACAAAATCGAGGAAAACTTTTCTGCAAAGCTTGTCCTTGATTCCTGTCGTTAGCTTGCCGTCAGAAAATGTGCCGGCTCCGCCTTCGCCGAACTGAACATTCGATGTTTCATCGATAACCTTTTCCTTCCAGAATCTGTTGACATCGGCGGTGCGTCGGTCAATGTCGCGCCCTCTTTCAAGCACGATCGGGCGAAGACCTGCCCTGGCAAGTGTCAGCGCGGCCCACATTCCTCCGGGGCCGAAGCCTGCAACGATTGGGCGAAGCGTGCTTTTTCTTTTGTTTTCAGGTAGAATATACGAGAAGGGCTCAATAAGCATAGCTTTTTTGCATTTGCTTTTTTCGAGGGTGTCGCTTTCGTCTGCGTCAACGGTAACATCAACACTGTAAACGAAAAAGAGATTGTCTTTTTTTCTTGAATCAAGCGATTTTTTTGCGATTTCAAGTGAGGAGATTTTTCTCTTCGGGCAACGCAACGCCTTGGCGGCGGCGGCAAGGATATCCTCGTCCGTCGCTTCAAGAGGGAGTTTGATTTCATTAATTCTTATCATAATTTTATCGCCACACAAAAATTTTTCTCTTGAGACACATTTTATCAAATAGAAGAGCTAAAGTCAATTCGTACATTTAGTGGAGAAAAATCATATTGCCCACAATCTCTTGCGCAAAAGAAAGAAGCTTGAAAAATCAGCGCTTTTTGAGAAAAATATTACGCTAAAAGTATTGACAAAGCTTGATATTTCTGTTAGAATAGCTCTACCTCTTGTAGAGGGTTCTTTTTTTGTGCCCTCTTTTAGGAACTTACAAGGTGTAAGTCCGTTACGAGGGAGGCTTAAAGGTCCGGATTAACCGGTAAAATGGAGGTGCCGAAAGAAATGAGAGTCAAAGTTACACTTGCATGCACAGAATGCAAACAGCGCAATTATGACACAATGAAAAACAAGAAGAACACACCCGACAGGATGGAGATGAACAAGTACTGCAGATTCTGCAAAAAGCATACTCTCCATAAAGAAACGAAGTAAGCTGGGAGGACAACTGCAATGGCTAACAAAGAAAGCTCTGAAGCAGCAAAGAAGATTGCCAAGGCTGAAAAGGAAAAAGCTTCCAAGAAGCCTAACAAAAACAAAAAGAATGTTTTCAAGGTAATCGCACGCTTCTTCAAAGACCTCAAGGGCGAGGTAAAAAAGATCACTTGGCCCGGCGCCAAGGAAGTTCTCAAAGGAACATTGGTCACACTTGCTTGTATCGCAGTAATCGGTGTGGTAGTTTGCCTTGTTGACCTCGGTCTTACAAGCGCTATCGACGCAACCCGTGAAGCAGCATATAACAGAACAACTGAGACATCAGCAGAAATAACAACTGCTAAGCCCGTTGTTCCTGCTACAACGACAACGACAACAGCTGCAACATCAAGCACAGCAGCATCATCCGCTGCAGAATAATTCAGAGTATACGGAGGAACGGCAATGTCTAATGACTCCAGATGGTATGTTGTTCATACCTACTCAGGCTATGAGAATAAAGTAGCAACAAATATCTTAAAGGCTGCGGAAAACCGTAAAATGCAGGATGAGATTTTTGAAGTCAAAATTCCGACCGAGACGGTAGTTGAGGTTCGCGAGGACGGCAAGACCCGTGAGGTTGAGCGCAAAATCTTCCCCGGCTATGTTATGGTTAAAATTGCAACTTTCCTTGACGAAAACGATATGCCGAAAATCAGCGATGAGGCTTGGCTTGTTATCCGCGGAACCCGCGGCGCAACAGGCTTCGTAGGTCCGGAAGGTAAACCGATTCCTCTTACAGACGAGGAAGTTTACAGACTCGGCGTTGAAAAGAAGGTCGTTGAAGTCAAATACGAGGTTGGCGATACTGTCAACATCATCGATGAAATCTTTGAAGGTTTCTCAGGAACTGTTGAAGAAATTGACCTTGATAACAATAAGGTTAAGGTTACGGTTTCTGCTTTGTTTGGCAAGGAAACATTGGTTGAGCTTGAGCTTGATCAGGTTGAACTCGTTGCCGATTAATTAATATCAGTTTTACGTGATAATTAGGCGTTTTCGCTTTAATTATATACCCCTTTGGGTATGGAGCTTCGGCTCCCCGTGGGAGGAGCAAAAAACTTTTCAATTGCTCCGCCGAACCACATATTTTGGAGGTGCAAAAAATGGCTCAGAAGGTAGTAGGCTTTATTAAGCTTCAGATCCCTGCAGGTAAAGCAACACCGGCTCCCCCGGTTGGTCCTGCTTTAGGTCAGCATGGTGTTAACATCATGGCATTCACAAAGGAATTCAACGAGCGTACAAAGAACGATGTAGGTCTTATCATCCCCGTTGTAATTACTGTTTATGCTGACCGTTCATTCACATTCGTTACAAAGACACCGCCCGCAGCAGTTCTTATCAAGAAGGCTTGTGGCATTGAAAGCGGTTCAGGTGTACCGAACAAGACAAAGGTAGCAACAATCACAAGCGAGCAGGTTAGAAAAATCGCTGAACAGAAGATGCCCGACTTGAATGCAGCAAATATCGAGACAGCTATGTCTATGATCGCAGGTACTGCACGCAGCATGGGTGTTACTGTAGTAGACTAATCTCCCGCGTGGGAGGAAACATCCGATTAACCACTTTGTAGGGAGGAATTAACTAATGAAACACGGTAAGAAATATTTAGAGAGTGCAAAACTCGTTGACAGAGCAGCACTCTACGAGCCGATGGATGCTCTTGACCTCGCAGTTAAGACTTCATCAGCTAAATTTGATGAAACAGTTGAAGTACATGTTCGCCTTGGTGTTGACTCTCGTCACGCTGACCAGCAGGTTAGAGGTGCTGTTGTACTTCCCAACGGTACAGGTAAGAAAGTAAGAGTTGCAGTTTTCGCTAAGGGCGATGCTGCAGACGCTGCTGCAGCAGCAGGCGCAGAAATCGTAGGTGCAGAAGACCTCGTTGCTAAGATTCAGGGCGAAGGCTTCCTTGATTTCGATGTTGCTATCGCAGCTCCCAATATGATGGGTCTTGTTGGTCGTCTCGGTAAGGTTCTTGGTCCTCGCGGACTTATGCCTTCACCCAAGGCTGGTACAGTTACTCCTGATGTTGCTAAGGCTGTTGAAGAAGCTAAGGCAGGTAAGATCGAGTACCGTCTTGATAAGACAAACATTATCCACTGCCCCATCGGTAAGGTTTCTTTCGGCGCAGAGAAGCTTGGTGAGAACTATAAGACTCTCCTCAGCGCTATCGAGAAGGCTAAGCCGGCAGCAGCTAAGGGTCAGTATATCAGATCTTGTGTTGTTGCAACAACAATGGGCCCGGGCGTTCGTATCAACCCGGCTAAGGCTGTTATCACAGACTAATTTTATTTTCGTTAATACTTGACACGGTGCCAATCGTGTGGTATTATATCTAAGCTGTTCTTTATTCAAAGACAGCAGGTGCTTTATGCGTAACGGTTTTTAACCACCTGCCGAGGATAGGAGCATACAGGATTGCAGGCGAAAGTCTGTTGTCTTAATTATGTATGTTTGTTCCCTGTCCACGGTTCGTGGGCAGGGATTATTTTCGTTATAGCACCATATCCCATTTCTGAGAGGTGAAAAAAATGCCAAGTGCAAGCGTATTGGAACAGAAGAAGCAGATAGTTGCTGATGTTGCAGAAAGAATCAGCAATTCATGCGCAGGTGTAATCGTTGATTACAAGGGTATTTCAGTTGCTGACGATACAGCTCTTCGTAAGGAGCTTCGTGAAGCAGGTGTTGAGTACACTGTTGTTAAGAATACTCTTATCAAGCTCGCAATCAAGGGCACAAGCCTTGAAAGCATGAGCGATGTTCTCGACGGTACATCAGCTATCGCAACATGTAAGGACGACTATGTAGCAGCAGCTCGTATCCTCAACAAGTATGCTGAGGGTCATGACAACTTCAACCTCAAGACAGGTTACATTGACGGTGAAGTTA
Source organism: Clostridia bacterium (assembly GCA_017942105.1). Taxonomy (GTDB): domain Bacteria; phylum Bacillota; class Clostridia; order Oscillospirales; family Acutalibacteraceae; genus CAG-488. The sequence continues at coordinate 16,145 of JAGAVE010000091.1, forward strand.
TCAGCATGGAGAAGCTTATGGAGCTCGCAACACTTCCGTCAAGAGAGACATTGCTCTCTATGGTTGCAAATGTATTCAGCGCACCTATCGCTGGCTTCGCAAGAGCTGTTCAGGCTATTGCCGATAAGGCAGAGGCTCCCGCTGAGGCTTAATTCAGCAAACTTAATTTAAAAAATAATTTCAAATTTATTATGGAGGTAAATTACCATGGCATCAGAGAAAATTATGGCAATTGTTGAAGAGTTGAAGACTCTTTCAGTTCTTGAGCTTTCAGAGCTCGTACACGCAGTAGAGGATGAATTCGGCGTATCAGCTGCAGCAGCAGTTGTAGCAGGTCCGGCAGCAGCTGGCCCGGCAGTTGAAGAGAAGACAGAGTTCGATGTTATTCTTGCAGGCGCAGGCGACCAGAAGATTAAGGTTGTTAAGGCTGTTAAGGATATCACAGGTCTTGGTCTTGCAGAAGCTAAGGCTCTTGTTGACGGCGCTCCGAAGGCTATCAAGGAAGCTGTTTCTAAGGATGAGGCTGAGGAAATCAAGGCTAAGCTTGAAGAAGTTGGCGCACAGGTTGAGATTAAATAATCTCTCTCAATGGGAAAATTTTATAAGCTGTAAATCCGGCTTAAAAAGTCCGAGGTTCGTGAAAACGAATCTCGGATTATTTTTTGATAGTTAATCTTGCAGGGGAGTTGTTGACAAATTACAAGAAATGATTTATATTAAAAGAACAAATGTTTTGCTGGCGGAGGGTAAATATGATTGATGTTTATGAATGTAATCCGAGATACGAAACATTAAAATACACCTTACGGCTAGTTGAACGGACGGATTGTGACGATTTGTTGAAGGTATATTCTGATGCAAAATCACAGCCGTTTTTCAACAGCGATAATTGTTATGGTGACGATTTTTGTTATTCTTCTTCGGAGGAAATGGATAAAGCTATTGCGTTTTGGCTTGAAAAGTTTGAGTCAAAGGACTTTATTCGTTGGGCGCTTGTTGATAACATCAAAAAAGAGTGTGTAGGAACAATTGAATTGTTTCACCGCGAAGCAAATGATTTTTTTACTGACTGCGGTTTGTTGAGACTTGACCTGAGGAGCGACTATGAGCTTGAGGATAGAATTAAGGATATTCTTTCTCTTATAATTGAACCTGCTTTTCATCTGTTCAATTGCAGTAAAATTGCGACAAAGGCAGTTCCCGAAGCCAAGGAAAGAATACAAGCTTTAAGAAAAAAGGGTTTTGAATTATCTAAGGATAAGTTGGTTGGTCATGATGGGACGGAATATGGTGACTACTTTGTTTTGAAAAGAAAAATCCGAAAATGGGAAGAACCGCCTCGGATAAGTAAAGTCGACGAAGATTTCTTTTATAATTTTCTGGAGAAGGAATTGCGTTTTTATCCAAGCTCGGACGAATCCTCTCCTTGGTTGCCTTTTTCTCTGAATCGACCATTTGCTGTTTATGACATTTCGAAAGTAACTGATGAACAGGTCAAATTACTTTATGAAGCTATACCATCATTGTTTGCAAAATGTTTGCGGAAAGGGCATATGATTTACTCCTGCGACTGGAATCATAATTTGTTTTTATACGACCCTCGTAAGCCTGAAAATTGTGCCGGAGATAGCGAATGGTTGCCTTTTATTAACAGCGAAGGAATAGCTGTTTTTGGTGAACTTTTTCCTGATGGAGATTACTTTTTTCACATTGATAAATATGGAACATTCGGATATTTATCTCATCCATGGCGAAGGGAAGTGTGGATTTTCGGCGAAAATCTTTTGAGAGAATTTGATAAAATCTATGAGGAAATAGGCTTTGTCTCCAAAGCTGTAGTAAAATAAAATTTTCTGCAGAAAAATGCGATAGATTTCCGTTCGGAATCTATCGCATTGAACTTATTTTAAAATTAATTAAACCTCTTTAAAGGTTGTTTCCTGAATCTTTCTGCCAAAATAATCAGAAGCCTGAATATAAACGCTTTTGCCGAGCTCAGCAATTTCCCGACTGCTCATATTGCAAAGCATCGAGAATTGCTCGCCGATGTTAGCTGCTTCGTCGCCGTCTTTTTTTAAAGCAAGACGGTAGAAGGAGAACGCCGCGCCGTCGGAAATATTGCAATAATATCCGTTTTCGTTTACTTTGAGATATTCGTACATTGCCGCACAGGCGGATTTCGCAAGTGTTTCAACAGTAATCTTGTTGCGCAGAGTGTTTTCAGCCGTGAAGGTGAGAAGAACTCTGAGCTGATAGAGCAAAGCAGAGGTCATCGCAATACCGCCAAGCTCAAAGATTCCGTCTTCGGGCTTGATTTTTGCCATTTCCTGACCAAGGGAGATGGCTTTGCTTTGATTTCCGTTGGCAATGTGAAGCTGAATTTCATCGTTGATGCTTTGAAATTCACCGGCTTCAGCAACTGATTTTTTGACATAGATCTTAATGTCTCTGTCGTCTGTCATCTTAAATATCTCCAATACCGAATTATTTTTCGTCAGCAGCAAGCTTTTTCTGCTGGCGGCGTATTTTTGCCTTGTAATTCATAAATTCGCTGAAATTTGAATCGGGCGTTGTGAACGAAGCGAGAGAAACGCAATGCTTGTTGTTTCTTCCTCTGAAATCACTGCCGCCGATAGCGAGCAAACCATTTTTCTTTGCAAAAACTGCAAGCTCAGCCGTTGTTTCAGTGTCGTGCTGAGGGCACCAGACTTCAATTCCGTCGAGACCTGCTTTGATAAGCTTTTCGAGAACGGTTGTGTTTTTATATGTGCCCGTATATGCGAGAACGGCAATTCCGCCTGCATCATGAATAGCAGTAATGATTTCTTCAGGCTCGGAAAGCTTCGGGCGAACGAGAATGCTGTTTTCTCCGCCTTCAGTGAAAAGCTCGTTATAAAGAGAACCGTAAAGATCCGTTGTTATGCCGCTTTCGACGAGAGCCGCCATAATGTGAACAGGATAAACATTTGTTGAACCCTGAGCGCATTTCAAAACAAGATCTGCAGAAATCGGATATTTCTGAGAAGCCTTGATCATCATATACTGCGCTGCGCGTTTTCTTGCAAGAAGGTTTTTATGGCATATACCTTCAAGACGGTCGGGTGAATCGCTCATATAGCCGATAATGAAAACTTCTGTTTTATTTTCGCTGTCGTAAGAGGAAATCTCCACGCCGGGGATGACCTTGATGCCGTGGCGTTCACCGATGAGCTTAGCTCTGATAGTTCCTGCGAGGCAATCACGGTCCGTAATAGCAAGGGCTTCAACGCCGCGTTTCTGTGCCAGTAAAATTATATCGTCGATACCCATTGAGCCATCAGACAGTTTTGTGTGACAATGCAAATCTACCGTCATTTTTAATTAATCCCCCAATTTAGTGAAAGTGCTGATTTTTAGCGATAATAGCCTAATGCTATTATATAGCAAAAATCAGCTAAATGCAAGAGATTATTTTAAAAAATGACATTAATTGTCATATTTTTACCTTTGTTAAAATATGCTTTCTATAACCTTTGAACATTCAACGGGTGAATATACCCAATGGTCGATGTGGTCGGAATCAGTATAATATTTAATTGGGGCGGCCGGGTATTCGGCTTCAAAAGCGTCAACGATGATAAGCTTTATCTTCATTCTTTCGGGAAGCATACTCTTGATATAAACCCCGGCGTGGCATCCTGCCGTTATGCCTTCCGAATATTCCGCAAGACCTGCAAGGTTAGGCGTCAGTTCAACAAAGATTCCGTAGCTTTCGATTGAACGGACAATTCCGGGTACGGTTTCACCCGGAGAGAATTCACCTGCATTTTGCTCCCATGTGCCGAGCAGTTCTTTATGCGAAAAGGTTATTCTGCCGAGGTCATCAACGGATTTTACAACGACTCTTATCATCTGACCGATATGAAAACGGACGGATGGATGAGGTATACGGGAAACGGAAATGCTGTCTATCGGCAGAAGACCGTTTATTCCTGCACCGATGTCGAGAAAAACACCGAAGTTTTCCATATGTGTTACCTTGGCGGTTATAACATCGCCCGGACGAAGCTTAGAAATGTAATTATCCATACAGTCCTGCTGGACAGAACGCCTTGAGAGGATAGCATACTCCCTGTCGTTACTATCCTTGCGGAAGCCGAGAATATGAAAAACTACGGGCTTGTTTACTCTTGAAATCAGGGCGATGTCACGAACAGAGCCGTCGCTTATGCCGAGGGCACCTTCCTCGTGAGGAATAATACCGTACATACAGCCGAGGTCAACGCGCAGGTCGTGGTTCTTATCGCAGACGAGTGCCCTTGCCTCAACGATTGCGCCGGTAAAAAATGCCTCGTGAAGAGCGTTGGGTGAGGAGAGATAGTTGCGGTTTTCGGGGGTCGTAATGAGCTGACCCTCAGGTTTGAATGTTTGCATATGTTTTACCACCTTTGTTTTCGGCGGAGAGCCCGCCTTTGATTGTTTTTTCTACTTAAATATATGAATGTTTTGCCCGATGATGACAAAAAATGTATACAATCGCGTTGTTTTATGATATAATATAAAATCAGTTAGTATTATTATCTGCGGAGGGATGGAAATGGATGTTCGCGTTGGCGATAAGCTTGTGATGAAGAAAAATCATCCGTGCGGATGCAATACTTTTGATGTGTTGCGTTCGGGTATGGACTTTAAAATCAGATGCGAAAAGTGCGGCCACGAGGTTATGGTGCCTCGCGTCAAGGCAGAGAAAAATATCCGCAAAATCCTCCGCGGCGATGAGGAGATTAAAAAATGTAAAAACGATCCTTTTTCAGAGTAATTATTTTGGAGGATTTTATGCTTGATAAATTGAAATCGGTTGAAGAGAAGTTTGAGGATATCAACGCTCAGCTTTGCGATCCCGATGTTGTTTCGGATATGGAAAAATACCGCAAGCTGATGCAGGATGTCAAGCATCTGACGCCGATAGTTGAAAAATACCGTGAATACAAGAAGGTTAAGGCTGACCTGGAAGAGGCGAAGCAGCTTCTTGACGAGGGCGGACTTGACAAGGACTTCCGTGAAATGGTCATTGAACAGCTTGAGGAGTCCAAACAGCAGGAAGAGATTATAGGTGAAGAGCTGAAAATTCTTCTTCTTCCCCGTGACCCGAATGATGATAGGAATGTTATCATCGAAATCCGCGGCGGTGCAGGAGGAGAAGAGTCGGCGCTGTTTGCAAATTCACTTTTCAGAATGTATTCGATGTATGCTGAGACGAGAGGGTGGAAGCCTGAGGTTTTAAGCTCAAACCCGACGGAGCTCGGCGGCTTCAAGGAAGTCAGCTTTATGATAAGCGGCGACGGTGCATATTCCCGTTTCAAGTTTGAAAGCGGGGTTCACCGTGTTCAGCGAGTGCCCGAAACAGAGTCGCAGGGCAGGATTCACACCTCAACCGTAACGGTTGCTGTTCTTCCCGAGGCTCAGGATGTTGATATCGAAATTAATCCTGCCGATCTGCAGGTCGATACCTTCCGTTCGAGCGGTGCAGGCGGACAGCATATCAACAAGACGGAGTCAGCGATAAGAATTACGCACTTGCCGACGGGAACGGTCGTTGAATGTCAGGACGAGCGAAGCCAGCATAAAAACAGGGATAAAGCGATGAAAATTCTTCGTTCAAGAATCCTTGAAGCTGAAAGAGAAAAGCAGAATAAAGAAATTGCAGGCGAACGCAAGTCGCAGGTTGGTACGGGCGACAGAAGCGAACGCATCAGAACTTATAATTATCCGCAGGGAAGAGTGAGCGACCACAGAATCGGTCTTACCTTGTATAAGATTGAAGCGATTCTCAACGGTGACCTTGACGAGATTATCGATGCACTCATAACTGCTGACACAGCAGAAAAACTGAAATCGGAATAATTCCGAGGTGATTTTTTGAAAACAAAGTTTTATAAAAACTGCGATGCTGCCGAGCTGACGGAGGTCGCAGAGATACTTAAAAACGGCGGACTTGTCGCGATCCCAACGGAGACGGTTTACGGCCTTGCGGCAAACGCCTATAACGGAGAGGCTGTCTCGAAAGTGTATGAGGCGAAGGGCAGGCCGACGGATAACCCGATGATAGTTCATATCTCAAAACTTGAAGAGATATATCCTCTCGTAACGGATTTCCCGGAAAAGGCGAGGGCTCTTGCCGAGGCTTATTGGCCGGGACCGCTTACGATGATTCTGCCAAAATCCGACCTTGTTCCGCGTCAGGTTGCGCCGAGGCTTGAAACTGTGGCTGTGCGTATGCCGTCGCACCCGATAGCAAGAAAAATTATCGAGCTTGCAGGTGTTCCGCTTGCGGCACCCTCGGCAAATTCTTCAGGTTCACCAAGCCCGACAACGGCTCAGCATGTTTTAAACGACCTGGACGGAAAAATTGATGCAATCGTTGACGGCGGCGAATGTGATGTCGGAATAGAATCGACGGTTATAACCCTCGCAACGGAAGTTCCGAGACTTCTTCGTCCGGGAGGAATAACGCTCAGTCAGCTTGAGGATGTGCTCGGTCAGGTCGATGTTGACCCCGCTGTGCTGTCCGAGCTCAAAGAAGGGGTTGCTCCTGCCTCACCCGGAATGAAATATAAGCATTATTCGCCGAAAGCTGAAGTATATATTGTTGAAGGCAGTATTGAAAGCTTCAGGTTTCTGATTGACTCCGAAAAGCAGGAGGGCGATATGGCTCTTTGCTTTAACGGTGAGGAAAAGGATATTTCCGTTGAATGTCTTTCGTTCGGTGATGAAAAAGATATCAACGCTCAGGCGCATCTGCTTTTTGCACAGCTCAGAAGATTCGATGAGCTTGGAGCAAAAAGAGTTTTTGTCCGTGCGCCTAGCAACGAGGGCGTCGGACTAGGAGTTTATAACAGGCTTCTTCGTGCCGCCGCATTCAAGGTTATTTCGCCTCCCGCCATATACGGTCTGACGGGTCAGACGGGAGCAGGAAAAAGCACCGTCGGAAAAATGCTCAGCGAAAAAGGATATCTCATCGTTGACGGTGATGTTGCGGCAAGGGCGATTGTTGAAAAAGGTTCTCCCGTTCTTTGTGAATTGGCTGAAGCCTTCGGTTCAGACATCATCGATGAAAACGGTGAACTCATCCGTCCGATGCTTGCGAAAAAAGCCTTTGCAAACGAGGAAGAAAGGCAGAAGCTCAACAGCATCACGCATCCTGCGGTTACTGAATGGTCGATCGACTATATCAAAGAAAACCTCAACGAAAGCCACAAGGGTGTTATCATTGATGCGGCCGCGATTTTTGATAGTGAGATAAGAAAATATTGCTCAAAGATGATTGTTGTAACAGCTCCCGAGGAAGAGAGACTTGCAAGAATTCTTCAGCGCGATTCTCTTACAAAAGAAGCGGCAATGCTTCGGATTAAGGCGCAGAAGGACGAGCAATACTATAAAGAAAGAGCAGACATTATCGTCAGAAATTATCCTCCCTATGACCTTTCGCAGGAGCTGGAATTATTATAAATCCGAAAGACTGCGTAAGTTGTCACAATGGGGACAAACAAAAAATTGCTATTTACACTTTAAAGTCAATAAATGTAAGGAGGACTCGAAATGAGCGAAGAAAAAACAGAGGTACAGCTTCTTCAGGAGAAGCTTATGATGAACAAAAAACACGCCGCCAAGGTGATTGACGACGCGGAAATGGCAAAGGTTATGGAGTTTGCCGAGGGGTACAAAAAATTCCTCAACGATAATAAGACCGAGCGCGAGGTTGCGGCTTTTATTGTTGAAGAGGCAAAGAAAAAAGGCTTTGTTGAGTTTGATAAATTCGGTGAATACAAGCCGGGCGATAAGGTTTACTACCTTAACCGCAAAAAGGCTGTTATTCTTGCCGTAATCGGTAAAAAGAGCATCGCTGAGGGCGCGCATATCGCGGCCGCACATATTGACTCTCCGAGAATCGATCTTAAGCCGAATCCTCTCTACGAGTCAAATGAAATCGCACTTCTCAAAACTCATTATTACGGCGGCATAAGAAAGTATCAGTGGCCGACGGTGCCCCTTTCAATGCACGGTGTAATCGTTCGCAAGGATGGCACTGAGGTTGAAGTGAATATCGGTGAAAAAGA
>JAGAVE010000092.1 GCA_017942105.1 Clostridia bacterium
ATAAGAGCAGACATTCCGACGGTAAGAATAACAGAAGCGTTCGGGAAAAGCGTAATCATCGCAGACGCCGCAACAGCGCAGATAAAGAAAAGGCCCGCACTCTGGAAAGGCTTTTTGCCGAGCTTATTATAGATGACGGATGTCAACTGGAGGCTCGCAAGGCTGAACAGAGGAATGATAATACTGCTGAGGATTGAAATCTCACTGCCGAGATTGAACGCTTCCGAAACAAATGTCGGAACCCAGGTTGTTACACCGTCACGCAGCGAACCCTGAAGCATAATTGTTATCATAACGACCAGAAGCAACGGTATGCTGATTTTAATTGACATTTTTCCGCCGCTCTTACTCTTCTGATGCATCGGATAAACAATATCACATTTTTTCTCGATTTCAGTTATCTTCATATACCATACCGATGAAATCAAAACGGCAACACCTGCATAAACAAAGAAAACCGTTCGCCAACCCGCAAACTTTATTATAACGGGAGAAACGAGATAAATCAGTATCGTCGCAATCGTACTTCCCCAGCTTACGACAACACAACCTTTGTTATAGTCATCCGTATTCATCGCAGAGGACATTATCTTGACCATCGGAGGCCACATAAACGACTGCGCAAATCCGTTGAACGCCCAGACAATGCACATCCACGCACCGTTCGGGCAAAGAGGAATCAGCAGATTCATCGCAACGGTCGTCGCAAAGCCGATAACCATAAGCTTTTTGGGGTTAATTCTGTCTCCAAGCCATCCGCTGACAAGCTGACCCACACCGTAGGTTATAAATCCCAGCGTTGTAACAAGACCTGCGGAGGTTTTGTCTATATCCCCTGCCTGAATTATCGCGGCGATAACTGCCGCAAAATTTACTCTTGTCAGGTAGCTGACAAAATACGCCGCTGAGCAGAGCAGGGTTAGCTGTTTTGCATCTTTTCTTTCTAACTTCTGCATAGAAAATCACTTCTTAATATACACAAATTCGGGACGGAAATTCCGTCCCGTAATTTCTTAGTTTTCTTTTGTTTTCAATGCAATTCCGAGCTCATCGAGCTGAATTGTGTCAACTGCTGCAGGGCACTCTGTCATCGGCTCGCTTGCATTCTGCACCTTCGGATATGCAACAACATCACGAAGGCTCTCACATCCGAGCATCTGCATAACGAGACGGTCAAGTCCGATACCCATACCACCGTGGGGCGGTGCACCGTATCTGAATGCGTCCGTCAGGTAGCCGAACTTTGCGTGTGCTTCTTCGTCCGAAAGACCGAGAAGAGAGAACATTCTGTTCTGCAAATCCGGGTTTGTGATACGGATTGAACCTGAGCTGAGCTCAACGCCGTTAAGAACAAGGTCATATGCCTTTGCGCGAACCTGAGCCTTGTCTGTTTCAAGATACTCAAGGCACTCGTCCATAGGTGATGTGAACGGATGGTGCATTGCAACCCAGGTCTGTGCATCCTCATCCCAATCAAAGAACGGGAACTCTGTTATCCAGAGGAGGTTAAACTTGTCCTTCGGAATAATATCAAGCTTCTTTGCAACTTCCTGACGGAGAGCGCCGAGAACCGAATAAACGATTGAATTCTTAACATCGCCGATGATGAGAACAACATCGCCTGCCTTTGCGTCTGCGCGTTCAAGAATAGCCTTCATCTCGTCCTCTGTCATAAACTTTGCAAACGACGAAGCCATTGAGCCGTCCTCATTAAGTCTTACCCATGCAAGACCCTTAGCACCGCTGCCTCGTACCATTTCTGTAAGCTTATCGATTTCCTTACGGGTAAGAGTTGTTACAGCGTTCTTTGCAGTAATACCGCGTACTGAGCCACCCTCTGCAACGGGGCCGCTGAATACGCCGAAGCCGCAATCCTTAACGATATCGCTCAGGTCATAAAGCTCCATACCATAACGGGTATCGGGCTTATCTGAGCCGTAACGGTCCATAGCCTCTTTATATGTAAGGCGAGGAATCGGAGTTTCAATTTCCACGCCGAGAGCTTCTTTGAAAACTCTCTTCATATAACCTTCACCGATCGCAAGAACATCTTCCATATCAACAAAAGACATTTCAAGGTCGATCTGTGTAAATTCAGGCTGACGGTCAGCACGAAGGTCCTCGTCACGGAAGCAACGGGCAATCTGCATATATCTGTCAAAGCCTGCTACCATTGAAAGCTGCTTATAAAGCTGAGGTGACTGCGGAAGAGCATAAAATGTTCCGTTATGAATACGGCTGGGAACAAGGAAGTCTCTTGCGCCCTCGGGAGTTGACTTAATAAGAATCGGTGTTTCGATTTCGATAAAGCCGTTCTCGTCAAAATAGTCGCGCGTAATCTTGCAGATCTTATGACGCATAATGATATTCTTCTGCAAGTCAGGACGGCGAAGGTCGAGATAACGGTATTTAAGCCTTGTAAGCTCAGATGTCTGGCAATTCTCAACGATTTCAAACGGAGGAGTTTCACTCTTGCCGAGCACTCTCAGATCCTTTACATCGATTTCTATATCGCCTGTCGGGATATCCTTATTCTTTGATGAACGCTCGCGGACAACGCCCTTTGCCATAAGAACAAATTCACTTCTTGCCGCAAAAGCCTTTTCAAAAATTTCCTTATCTGTGTTTTCGTCAAATGCAAGCTGAACGATGCCCGTTCTGTCACGAAGGTCGATGAAAATGAGTGCGCCGAGGTCACGCTGACGCTGAACCCAACCTGCAACGGTTACTTCCTTGCCTGCATCTGTAATTCTGAGGTCGCCACAATAATTTGTGCGCTTCAAACCTGTCATAAAATCCATTACATTATGCCTCCCAAAAATTTGCTTAAATCAATTGCTTCGGAGTTACTTACCAAGTCCTGCAAATCACTTGCAGCATTTTGAAGCGAAAGCTCCATAAATGTATCTGCAAAGTCATCAATTGCAAGCTCAGTGATTTCACCTGTCTGCATATTTTTAACTTTAGCTATATTAGCTTTGATGTCATCCTCACCGATAACGGTTGTGAATCTTGCGCCGATCTTGTCAGCATATTTCATCTGAGCCTTAAGAGAACGGCCGACAACATCAAACTCTGCAAACATTCCTGACTGACGAAGCTCCGTTGCCATTGAAGCGGCTTTCAGAGACGCCTCTTCGCCGATGTTCGCAATATATATTTCGCACTTCTTTGCTTCAGGAAGGTTGATACCCTGAGCTTCGAGCAAAAGAAGAAGTCTTTCAATGCCCATACCGAAGCCAAGCGCCGGAACATGAGGGCCGCCGATTTCTTCAACAAGTCCGTCATAACGACCGCCTGCGCAAACTGCGCTCTGCGCACCAAGAGAATCAGTAAGGAATTCAAAAACTGTTCTCGTATAATAATCAAGTCCTCTTACGATGTGGGGATTGACCTCGTAAACGATACCCATATTATCAAGGTACATCTTTACCTTTTCAAAATGGTCTTTACATTCATCGCAAAGGAAATCAAGAATAATCGGGGCATCTGCCGCAATTTCGTGGCAGATAGGGCTCTTACAGTCAAGAATTCTCATCGGATTTCTGTCCAGTCTGTCAAGGCAGGTTCCACAAAGCTCGCCCTTGCGCGATTCGAAATAAGCTTTGAGCGCCGCGTGATATTCCTTGCGGCATTTAGGACAGCCGATTGAATTTATTTCAAGGCGGATTCTGTCAATTCCGAGGAAACCGAATACTTCATTTGCAACAGAGATAACCTCTGCATCAGCCGCAGGAGATGCTGTGCCGTAGCACTCGATTCCGAACTGGTGGAATTCACGCAGTCTGCCTGCCTGAGGCTTTTCGTAACGGTAGCAGGATGTTATGTAGCTTACCTTCTGAGGCATAGCCTCGTTGGTAAGGCCGTGTTCAAGGAAAGCTCTTGCCGCGCCTGCCGTTCCTTCGGGACGAAGGGTAATTGAGCGGCCGCCTTTATCTTCAAAAGTATACATTTCTTTCTGCACGACATCTGTTGTATCGCCGACAGAACGGGTGAAAAGCTCAGTATGCTCGAAAACGGGAGTTCTTATTTCTCTGAAACCGAACTCGTTTGCAATTTCAAGCACAGTTCTTTCCACAAACTGATTTTTGTGGCTGTCTGCTGGTAGAACATCAAGCGTTCCCTTGACAGCTTTTGTTATTAATGCCATAGAAAAATCTCCTTGTTTATCGAAAAAATACCAACAAAATCAATGTCGGTAAACGCACCGAATAACCACCGACCGTTTTTAACAATCGGCAGTTATTCCTGCTGAAATTTTAAATTAATCAGTGCTTCGGGTTAACGATGTCTCTCCAATCGAGATCGCCTCTGTCAAGGCTATGGATAAGAGCCTCAGCCGTTGCAATATTCGTTGCTGCAGGTACATTATGCACATCGCAGATACGAAGCAGGCTGTTTACATTCGGCTCGTGCTCCTTCGGATCGAGAGGATCGCTGAAAATAAGAAGCATATCAATCTCATTACAAGCAATAAGCGAGCCAATCTGCTGGTCGCCGCCCTGAGCACCACACAAAAATCTTACGATTTCAAGACCTGTTGCGTCAGCTACGAGCTTACCTGTTGTACCCGTTGCAAAAAGCTTGTGTCGGCTCAAAATACCGCAGTACGCAATGCAAAACTGGGTCATAAGTTCTTTTTTCGCATCGTGTGCAATAATTGCAATGTTCATATTATACCTCCATTTAATATTTTGAAAAATCCATTATATCTTTTCTTCTGTTCCAGTCTGATTTTGGATTTGAATAATATTTTATATATGCTTCATCCAAATCATCAGTAAATTCCTTTAATTCCTCGCTACTTAACGCAACTATTTCGATACCGACCTTGTGTTCTTCCGTATTATAAAGGTTCGGTATTGCAAAAACAACAAAAACAGCACATATGCATATCAACAAAGAAATTGCAATAACCATACCCTTTTTGCCGTTTAAAAACTTAATTTTCTTAACAAAACCGGTGTTTTTAATATCTTTAAACAGTATCAACGCTGAATAAACCTCAAAAAGAATAATCATAAACAGCATAGGTAAGCAAGTTCTGAAATAACTCTTTCCTGCTACAGACATCATAATCTGTGACCCAAAACCTAAAATAAAAAATACAAAAGGCATAATGTCTGATTTTTGCTTATATATCAAAACCGTTGCTAAAAGAAATACTGCAAAATAGATAAACACATAAACTAACCATAACACAAAAAATATCATATTTACTTTTTGTGGAAACGCTATGTTGAGACCTAAACCTTCATTTAACACAGATATACCTTTAATACCTATGTTAAAAAAGGTCAAAATCCATAAAATTACGATTGCCGGTACACTAGCTTTGTCCAGAACATTGTTAATTTTTCTATGTTTCAGAACAAAATAACTAATCAAAATGGTTGTTGGTATAATCACAGTAAAAAGATTTGTATTTCCGAACCAGTTTTCTTGAAGAATTGTAATAATGTTTTCTATCAATACTTTAATAGTAACCTCATTCTGCGTTTCTACTCTGGAAGATGTGCCGGGTGAAAATAAAACGGTTGCATATCCTGCCGCAGATATCAAACAGCAAACCAAATATCTGACTGACACTTTTCGCGCCCTGACAATATGCTCAAGCAATAAAATCACAAAAAAGCCAAAGGTCATCATTCCGACCTGTTCGGTAGTTGCTCCGCAGATAAAACCGATTGGAAAAATCCATTTTGATTCAGGATTACGCCTGACTAAAAACATCAAACCTATAAGCATCATCGTAGGAATAAAGTAGTTAAACGATCCCGAAACCCAAAAAACAGATTCATTCCAAATGCACGGATTGATTCCAAAAAAACACAACGCTGATAATAGAATAGCTTTTGTATAATCCGATTTGTCATTAACTGTAATTCTTGAACTGACAAAACAAAAAATATAAACCAACAAACCTGTAAAAAGTTTCCATATTAAAAACCCGAAATCATACCTGAGCATCATCATTTCCATAAAATGAATCAGCGTTCTTCCGTTGTAACTCGTTACATGCCATTTTAAAAATTCTACTATCTGATCAAAACCGCAAACACCTGCTTGTTTATAGGTGAAATCATCACTAAACAATTCGACATTCAGAGAAACGCATACCGTGGAAACAAAAATTATAATAAAAGTACAGATATCGTAAAACTTATTAGCTACCGGTTTAATTCTAGTTTTATTTGTTTGCTTAGCTACATTCGACAAATCCCTCACCCTTTTACTTTATTATTCCTTTTCCTGTGTCGCTTCAGCAGGAGCCTCTGCATTCTCTGCCGCTTCTGCTGTTTCTGCATTATCCTCTGCATCTTCATGCTCAACGGGAGTAATTGTGATAAGCTTTTCGCCCTCAGTAACTCTCATTACGCGAACGCCCTTTGACGGACGGGCAAATGTGCTGATTGAATCTGCAGGGATACGGATAATAATACCGTCTGATGCAATAAGAATAATATCGTCATCATCGCTGACGGATGTAACCGCAGCAATGTCGCCGTATTTCTCAACATGGTAGTTGATAAGACCCTTACCGCCTCTTGACTGAACACGGTAGTTGTCAAAATCGCTCTTTCTTCCGTAGCCTGTCTCGCTGACGGTAAGAATTGTCTTGCCCTCTTCAACAACGGTCATACCGACAACTTCGTCGCCTTCCTTAAGCTCGATTGCCTTAACGCCTCGTGCTGTTCTGCCGATAGGACGGGCATCGTTTTCGTTGAAACGAATGCACATACCCTTCTTGGTTGCAACGATAAGGTCGTCGTTACCCGTTGTAGTTGTTACCCATGCAAGCTCGTCACCCTCGTCAAGAGTGATAGCAAGAACACCTGCACGGCGGATTGATTTATACTCTTCAAGGCTTGAACGCTTGATGATACCATTACGGGTAAACATACAAAGATATCCGCTCTCTTCATCCGCAGCAGTAAAACGGATCATTGAAGAAACCTTTTCGTCTGCTTCAAGAGGGAGAAGATTGACAATGTTCATACCCTTGCTTGTTCTTGAGCCTTCAGGGATTTCATAGCCTTTTAGCTTGAATGTGCGTCCCTTTGTTGTGAAGAACGAGATGAAATCGTGCGTTGATGCGGTAAACATCGTCCTTACGATATCGTCTTCTCTTCTTGTCAGACCCTTGACGCCTCGTCCGCCGCGGCGCTGAGTCTGATACTCATTCATAGGAATGCGTTTGATGTAACCGAAATCTGTGAATGTGAATACGCACGTTTCTTCAGGAATAAGATCTTCAATATCAACCTCACCTGAAACATTAACGATTTCAGTACGGCGATCGTCGCCATACTTATCAGCAATTTCAAGAGCCTCTTCCTTAACAACGCCGAGAAGCTTTGTTTCGTCTGAAAGAAGGTCGAGGAAGTAAGCAATCTTCTCCTTGAGCTCACCGAGTTCATCTTCAATCTTAACTCTTTCAAGACCTGTCAACTGGCCGAGACGCATCTGCACGATAGCCTGTGCCTGAACATCATCAAGACCGAAGCGTTCCATAAGAGCTTCTTTACCTTCATTGATGCTCTTTGAAGAACGAAGAATATTGATAACCTCGTCGATAAAATCAAGAGCTGTAAGAAGACCTTCAAGAATATGCGCTCTGTCCTGAGCCTTTTTGAGGTCAAACTGTGTGCGTCTTGTAACAACCTCCTGCTGGAAGTCGATATAATGACGCAAAATTTCTTTAAGAGTAAGAACCTTCGGCTCGCCGTTTACGATAGCGATCATAATTACGCCGAATGTTGTCTGAAGCTGTGTAAAAGAATAAAGCTGATTGAGAACAACCTGAGGATTAGCATCTCTCTTAAGGTCGATTGAAATATGCATACCTGCTTTTGAAGAATAATCGTTGATATCCGAAATACCTTCGATTTTCTTATCCTTAACAAGCTCTGCAATGCTTTCAATAAGTCTTGCTTTATTTACATTGTACGGAATTTCCGTAACCTTAATTTCAAATCTGCCGTTTTTCTTTTCAACGATTTCTGCTCTTGCTCTTACGATAACCTTGCCGCGACCCGTTGCATATGCTGCACGAAGTCCGGAACGGCCCATAATGATACCGTGAGTCGGGAAGTCAGGTCCCTTGATATGCTCCATAAGATCTTCAAGAGAAGCATCAGGGTTATCAATAAGGCAGCACATACCGTTAATAACTTCCTTAAGGTTGTGCGGCGGAATGTTCGTTGCCATACCGACAGCAATACCCATTGAGCCGTTTACGAGAAGATTCGGGAAACGGGACGGAAGAACCGTCGGCTCTTTAAGTCTGTCGTCATAGTTAGTTGTAAAATCAATTGTATCCTTATCGATATCCGTAAGCATTTTAAGAGCCATCTTGCTCATTCTTGACTCAGTGTATCGATAAGCTGCCGGTGGGTCACCGTCAACTGAACCGAAGTTACCGTGACCGTCAACCAGCATATATCTCATTGAGAAATTCTGCGCAAGACGAACCATTGCGTCGTAAACAGATGCGTCACCGTGAGGATGGTAACGACCGAGAACGGAACCGACGGTGTCCGCACATTTACGGTATGCCTTATCCGGAGTAAGATTGTTCTCATACATCGTGTAGAGAATACGGCGATGAACGGGCTTTAGACCGTCTCGGACATCGGGAAGCGCACGGGAAACAATAACTGACATTGAATAGTCCAGGAACGATTTCCTGACTTCCTTGTTGATGTCTACATTATATATCTTTGTTTCGGCGAGATTGGCTTTAAAATCTTCGTCGTTATGTGTAATTTCTTTAGCCATGTGTCAATCCTCCTCCTTTCTTATACATCGAGATTCTGGACATACTTGGCGTTCTTTTCAATAAATTCACGGCGTGGCTCAACCTTGTCACCCATAAGGATTGAGAAGGTTTCGTCAGCTTCCATAGCATCCTCAAGAGTTACGCGGAGCATAATTCTTGTCTTCGGGTCCATCGTTGTTTCCCAGAGCTGGATGGGGTCCATTTCGCCAAGACCTTTGTAGCGTTCGCTTGTGACCTTGCTCGGGTCGCCGTTTCCAAGCTCGTTTATGAATGCGTCGCGTTCGGCTTCCGAGAAGGCGTAGCGCGTTTCCTTACCGCGGAATACGCGGAAGAGCGGCGGCTGTGCCGCGTATACATAGCCGCCTTCGATGAGGGGCTTCATGTGTCTGTAGAAGAATGTCAGCAGCAGTGTTCTGATATGCGCGCCGTCGACGTCAGAGAT
>JAGAVE010000093.1 GCA_017942105.1 Clostridia bacterium
ATTGGCAGAATAGCTATATTTTTTATATGTACCGCCGTATCCGGAGAAATCCGAGTACAGCTTTTTAATTGCTACTATGATTGAACTTCTTGGGTTGATGTGGTATAATGTAGGAAATCGGACAGACCGATAAATAAGAATAGGTCGAACAGATGAAAATTTGAATTTGATAAAGGAGTACTATGGAAAAGAAAATATACGAAATACTAGGAATTAAGCATTATAGAAAGTTTGTACTGTTCTATAAGTCGAAGTTTAATAAACATACAAAAACCGAAGATAATGATAATTATTTTTTAAGAGGTTATTCCAAGGAAGATATTATCTTTTTAAAGGGACAGTTTAGGAAGAACTTTAATATTCATATTTCGGGAACAGTTATAGGGCTCATTTTGTTGATAATATTCTTGTTGGAAGCTCCGGTAAGCATGCTTAAGGTAGGTTTTGCTATTTTTGTGTTTCTATTGAATGGGTATAGCTGTATGTTGCAGAGATATAACTTGTTAAGAATTGATAGAATTATTAAAAAGTATTCTTAGTGGAAATTATGCTAGGGAAGTTTGGTATTACATTAGAATAACAAGAGTGATGAAAATTTCAGTTTGACGGAGTGTCAAATTCCAATTTATCGAACAGTTCAATATGTACCGCCGTATTCGGAAAAATCCGAGTACGGCTTTTCTTATTCCTCGTTGTCGGCTTCCTTCAGATGATTGACCTGAAGCAGACACATTGTAAATATGCCTACTGTACCGCCAAACATTGCACCGCCGAGAAAAATCAGCCACCCCATTACTTAGTATCCCAAGCGGACGCAGGGTAAGGTACTTCAACCGCAGGCTTCTTCTTGTTCTTAAGTGCAAGGCAAATCGCCGTTACTCCTGCACCCACCGCCGCAATTACGCCTGCTGTGATACCGATAGTCTTAATGGTCTTTTTCTTCATCTTCATTAGTTTTCCTCCTGTTCTTCGGGTTTTGTGGTCATAATCTTGTAGAGCTGTGTGTCCTTCGGGAACTTATCGACAAAGGGAATAATGACATTTCCGTAGAAGATAAGTCCTTCACCCGCACCGCTGTTCGTTACATACGAAAGCTGATGAGGGGAAATGTTAAGCTGCTTTGCGAGTATCTGTCTATCACCGCCAGCCTGATTGAGCATATAGATGAAGTCTGAGTTTTCAAAGATATTCTCAATTTCACGGCTTGCAAGCAAGTCCTTTACATTCTGAGTAAGTCCCGTAGGGATACCGCCCCATTTTCTGAAACGCTTCCAGATTTCGCAGGAATACGCCGCTGTCTGCTCCTCTTTGAGAAGAAGATGGAACTCGTCGATATAGTAGCGAGTGGACTTGTGTTCGGCACGGTTGACCGTTACTCTGTTCCATACGCAGTCCTGAACAACAAGCATACCTATCTTTTTGAGCTGTTTGCCAAGCTCCTTGATGTCGAAACAGATAAGACGGTTATTCATATCAACATTGGTACGATGATTGAACACGTTAAGAGAGCCTGTTACATACATTTCAAGTGCTGTCGCAATACGCTGAGCTTCAGGCTCTGTCTGTTTGAGCATAAGGTCGTACAAATCCTGCAAGATAGGCATTTC